>CAZYLE010000064.1:0-8197 GCA_964648675.1 uncultured Dehalococcoidales bacterium | reverse complement strand
CGCCACCTTCCAACTCTCGTCTTATTCGGGCTTCTCCATCATCCACCTGAATGCTGACCACGAGGGCGGCATGCGGGATACCTAGCATCTCGGCTACCATAGGGCCAAGCTGTCCGCTGCCGAAGTCTTCGGATTGTGCCCCAAACAATACCAGATCGTAAGGCAGGCGACTGATCAGGGATGTCAGAATCTTGGCTACAGCGTTGGGGTCCATGGCAATTGCATCTTCATCAATTCTAATCGCCATATCGGCACCCATGGCTAATGCTCTTCTCAGGGTGTCATCCCATTCACCTGGTCCTACCGTTACCGCGGTAACAGTTCCTCCTAGCTTCTGCTTCCACTGTAATGCTTCCTCTAATGAGTATTCATCCCAATCGTTTATTTTAGAAACTAGCGCTTCCTTCTTTATATCCTTTCCAGATGCATCGATTTCCACTACATCCACTACCTCTGACGTATCTGGCACCTGTTTTATGGCAACCACTATATGCACAAATGACCTCCTGCTAAGAAAGAGGGATAATTTGATACGGGGAACATAGATGCTGTAAGTAAGCTATTTCATGATTAGCTTATACGCTATTGCTTAGCCCGTTTTTGCTAGGCAAGCCTCAGCTACAATCTCAGAGATATCCCTTACTTTTAGCCTCTCTTCAAGCCCTTCTGCTTTGACAGCGTCTTCCAGCATGGTCATACAGTTAGGGCAGGCTACTGCAACGATGCCGGCTCCCGAAGCATGGGCTTCTCGAATTCTAATTCTTGCTGGGCTATCCTCACTGCCGCCAAGAAAATCGGTGTAAAAATTGCCTCCGCCACCACCACAGCAGAGGGCTCCCTCTTTACTCCTCTCCATCTCTACCAGTTCGACTCCAGGAATAGCGTGTAGCACTTGCCTGGGGGCTTCATACTCCTTGTTCCAGCGGCCGAGGAAACAGGGGTCATGGTAGGTAACTCTGGCATTGAACACGCCGGATATATCCAGCCTTCCATCTTTGATAAGGTCTCGAAGAAGTTGTGTATAGTGAAATACCTTAAAGTTACCATCGAACATAGGATAGTCGTTCTTAATGGCGTTGTAGGAGTGTGGGGAGAGGGCAACGATTTTATCCACTCCTAAATCTTTGAATTTCTGAATGTTATCCTCAGCTAACGACTGGAATAAGCTCTCTTCGCCGAGCTTATTAACATCGTTCCCATCACAGTTCTCCTCATTACCTAAAACACCAAAAGATACGCCGGCTTTTTGCAGCACCGCTCCCAGCGTTCTCGCTGTCTCTTTGGCTCTGGTATCATACGACCCTACGCAGCCAACATAATACAGAAATTCCTGTCCCTCATAGTTTTTTATCCCCGTCCCTTCGGCCCATTCGCCCCTTTTTGCTCTGGCATTACCATATGGATTTCCCTGCCGCTGAATATTCTCCAAAAAATCCTTGACAACAGATGGTATTGAGCCTCTCTCAACCATCTCACTCTTTGCTGCTGTGATCATGTCAACGATATCATCATGAAAGCGATATGGACATTGCTCGACACAGTTTTTGCACGCGGCGCATGAGTATACAATCTGGGCAAGATGTTCTGTCCATTGTATTTCATCGTTTAGCCAAGCTCTTATCAGCCACAGCCGCCCCCCTGTGGAGTAGCTTTCCATACGGAATCTGGCATAGGCCGGGCAATTATTTACCTCCATCCAATTACTTGGAAACTTACAATAGCCACACCTGAAGCATCTGTGTATAACATCTTTGTATTTATAATCTGCAAGAGCCATCAGACTACCTCCCAATTTCCAGGGTTCATAATTCCGTTAGGGTCGAGAAGTTCCTTTATTTTTTTCATCAACTTGAGGGTATTGGGTTCCATCTTTTCCATAATTAGCTTCTGCCCATAGACACTTGGCTTCCAGGGGATCCCTCCTAGCTTGAGAGCAAGCTCATCCGATTCATGTAGAGCTTCCCTTGCCTGCCTGACAGTTACTGAGTCTGCCCGATTGAATGCGTATGACCAGAAAAACATCATGGCGTGAGACCTTCCAATAACTCGTCCTCCTAGAGTGTAGACGATATCGTGTCTTGAAGAGATCGTCTCACCTTCTCTGCTACACTCGGGGTATGTATCCACCGGTAATATTGCTCCCACATATTCAAATCCGCCACCCCTCTTGATGTCAGCGACTGTAGTAATCGTAGGTCTCTGTTGCCCTGTTCTAAAAGCCGGTGTCGTACCCATAAATCCGCAATCACCATTCCGAATGTATTCCCCTAAGATATCGTCGCGGATCAACTGTCTCTTAAATTCAACCTCCTTCTCGGAATCTCCGCTTATGTTGATTGTTATGATGTGGAGCCCCCTAATCGCAAGTGGGAGTCCTTGAGTGGAAGAAACCAAATCTCCCACCATCTCTGTATGAGTGATCTTCAGTAGGATCTCTGGAACCAGTTCTGCATCCTCTACCAGGAATCGGTCCACACCGCTTATCTTTTTGCACGGATAAAGCCTAAGCGATATCTTGGTAATGATGCCTGTTGTGCCGAACCAACCAAGGAAAAGCCCCAAATCAGGTAACGGGTGTTGCGCAAACCAATAGGGAGATACCGAACAGGAGCCTATTTTACACAGCTCTCCCGTTGGTAGTACAACCTCCAGTCCGTTAACCATGTCGGAATTGAAACCATATGGCTGGGCAAGATCACCTTGACCATGTATCATTATATTGCCCCCGATCGTGGCTTGGGCTGGCGCCATAGGCTCTGAGTGCATCAGATTAGGATGATACCTCTCCAGACAGGATATTAGTTTCCCCTGTGAAACGCCAGCCTCGACAATAACATACCTTGCCTTTTCATTTACCTCTATTATGGTGTCCATCCTTTTCATGTCTAGCACGATGCCTCCTCGCAGAGGCATAACTAGACCGGTTAGAGCTAATCCACCCCCTAGTGGAACCACGGGGATTTTCTCTCTATTTGCCAGCTCAACTATTTGTTGCACTTCCTCTGTTGTCCTCGGCGCCACCACATAGTCAGGCCGGTGTGGCTCCGCTGTCCCTAGACTATGAGAATAGATGTAAAGCTCCTCCTGCTCGGTGGTAGCATGGCTCTCCCCCACTATTTCAACCAAGGATTTATATATGGAATCCACAATATCACCTCCATCCGGCAGGTTGCTCGCCTATGGCAAGTCGGCAAAGATCGCTCATATATATGGGCCATATGCCCTTTATGGTGACCAAACGGCTTAAAGTATCGTAGCAAGCAGGGCAATTAAAGACACAGAATTGAGCGCCGGCGTTTACCATATCTTCTATATTTCTCCTTTGTAAATCAGCAGCAAGTTCATATCTACCTTCATATCTTTGCCCTATAATCGCACCTGCACAGCACAGGGCATTCTGGCCAATATACTCTCTTTGGCCATCGACTCCTATTAGGTTGAATATATCGTCGACAAAGTGTAGCTTATCCGGTGAAAGCCGAGATGAGCAGGGGCGCTGATAAGCCACCTTCAAATTCAGTGGTTTGATCTCATCCTTGAGTTCCTGCAGTCTATTGTAAAGATACTCGAAGAAGTGAACGGGTTTGAACGGGACTTCTATACCAACCGCAGGAGCGTATGAGGTAAAGGTTCCGTAACACTCGTCATGGAAAAATATGACCTCTTTGACATTGTGTTTAGCGATAGTTTCTATAATGCCCGGAAGTCTCTCCTTTATTACCGAAGTCCTGGCGTAGTGCAGGTACATGAGTTGACAAAAAAGGTGAACTGATGTACGAGGATCCACTGATAGAAAACAAAGACCTGCAAAAAGTTTCCCCTGTATTAAATTGGCAAGCGGAGCGAACATACCCATACTTAGCACAGGCTCCTTGACCTTTTCAATCTTGAAGTCTCCCCTCCAGGGGATGCCCAATTGGATAGCCTGTTTGATAAGAGGCCTGGGCGGAGGTGGTATGTCTAGTTCTTCCTGGCGCTCAGCGATTAAATAGAATGGGTGGTTGCCCATTTTACAGTATTCCTCACAGGCATAGCACGTTACGCAATCGTGCAACACAAAGGAATCTTCACCGTTGATTATTTTTCGCATCTCTGTTTTTGCTGTATCTCTGTCTATATCCATATACTGGCACTTGGTGAGGCAGTCACAAGTTTTACAAGCCAAGCATTTCCTTTCATCAAACCTTAGTTCGTACATGAATTTGCCTCCTCGCCTGAAGTGCTACCTTCATAGATTACCGTAATATCATTACTGGCAAGCAGCACCATTCTAGCAGGGAACAGGTCCATGTCAAATGATTGTACGCATTCACATGATTGGCCACCTGCTATTGTCTTTGGGCGGAAGGCAGAGATATCAGTGGTCTGAAATAACAATTAGACTGCCTCCCAATTTCCAGGGTTCATAATGCCGTTAGGGTCGAGAAGCTCTTTTACCTTCTTCATAAGTTTGAGAGTATTGGGGTCCATCCGTTGCATCATTAGCCTCTGTCCATAAACACCGGGTTTCCATATAGTTCCACCTAATTCCAGGGCAAGGTTATCCGTTTCGTGTACTGCTTCTCTCGCTTGCCTGATACTCTGCGGGTCAGCGCGATTGAATACATATGCCCAGGCAAACATCATAGCGTGGGATCGTCCGATAACCCGAGCGATCAACAGTTGAGGAATATCGTGTCTGGAATAGACCTCAGCCCCTCGTCTGCAGCACTCGGGGTAGGTTTCTACCGGCATAATCCCCCCGACATATTCAAATCCTCCACCCTCCTTGGCATCAGCGACTGTAGACAGCAGCATACTGGGTCTCTCGGTAAAACGAGCTTTCATTGGTGGTGGTAAGTCGACGAATCCCCCATCCCCATTGCGAATATATTCCCCAAGTGCGTCATCCCAGATTAACCCTGTCTTGAATTCGAGTTCCTTTTCCGAATCAGCGGTGATATACATAGTTACATGGTGGAGACCCATACGAGCAGGAATGGTCGTTTGAGTTCCAGCGAATATATCTTCAGCCATCTCTGTGTGAGTCACTTTGTATATGATTTCTGGAACCAACTCGGCATCCTCAACAACAAACTGCTCCATCTCCCTTATACGTTTCGATGGGAAAAGCTTAAGCGACAGCTTGGTAATGATACCCGTGGTACCGAACCACCCAAGGAAGATTTCTAAATCCGGTAAAGGGTGTAGGGTGAACCAATGGGGAGATACCGAACAAGAGCCGATTCTGCACACCTCGCCTGTTGGTAAGACAACCTCTAGACCGTTCACCATGTCGGAATTGAAACCATATGGCTGAGCCAGATCGCCTTGACCATGAATCGCTACATTGCCCGCAATGGTAGCTGGCCCCGGTGCTTGAGGCTCTGAGTGCCTCAGTTTGGGATGGTGCTTCTCCAGGTGGGATATTAGCTGCCCCTGCGAAACGCCAGCCTCGACAACGACATACCTTGCCTTTTCATTTACCTCTATTATTGTGTCCATCCTCTTTAGGTCTAGCACGATCCCTCCGCGCAGAGGCACAGCCAGGCCAGCTAGGGACAACCCGCCTCCAAGGGGAACAACCGGGATTTTTCCCCTATTTGCTAGCTTGACTATTTCCTGCACTTCCTCCGCTGTCCGCGGCGCCACTACATAGTCCGGCTGGCAAGGCTCCGTCGTCCCCAGGTCATAAGAATAAATGTAAAGCTCCTCTGGTTGGTTGGAGACGTGACTTTCTCCGACTATTGCAGCCAATGATTTAAATATTGAATCCACAGTATCGTCTCCAGTCTGCTGGTTTCTAGCCAACGGCGAGCCGGCACAGGTCGCCCATAAAGATGGGCTTCAAGCCGCTCTTGGTAATACGCTCCGACAGGGTAAGGAAGCAATAGGGGCAGTTGAAAACACAGAATTCGGCCCCAGCACTTATCATATCCTCTATATTTCTCCGCTGCACATCAATAGCGAGTTGACGGCTTCCTTCCTTTCTCTGCCCTCTGATAGGTGCTCCGCAGCATAGTGCATTCTCGCCAACATACTCTCTTTTGACGCTCTGCACTCCAATAAGGTTGAAGATATCGTCGACGAAGTGGAGTTTATCCGGAGAAAGCCGAGACGAGCAGGGACGCTGATAAGCTACCTTGAAGTTCAGCGGTTTGATATCGTCCTTGAGTTCCACTAGCCTGTTGTAAAGATACTCGAAGAAATGAATAGGTTTGAACGGGACTTCGATGCCCACGGCAGGGGCGTATGAGGCGAAGGTGCCATAGCACTCGTCGTGGAAGCATATAAGCTCTCTGATATTATGCTTGGCAATATTCTCTATTATCCTCGGTAGCCTTTCTTTTATTACGGAGGTCCTGGCGAAGTGCAGGTACATCAGTTGACAGAAGAACTGCATCCCTTCTTGAGTCTCTAGTGGCAGGACTGTAATACCATCAAATGGTTTCCCCTGGATTGAACCCGCAAGCTGACCGAACATGCACATACTGAGTACCGGCTCCTCAACTTCCCCAATCTTGAGCTCTCCCATCTGCGGGATAGCCAATTGGACCCATTGCCTGATGACAGGCGCGGGTGTAGGCGGTATGGCCAATTCCTCCTGACGCTCAACTATTAAATAGAAGGGGTGGTTTCCCTTCTTACAGTACTCCTCGCAGGCATAGCATGTTACACACTGGTGCAATACAAACGAATCTTCGCCGTTGATTATTTTCCGTATCTCTGTTTTTGCTGTATCTATGTCTATATCCATATACTGGCACTTGGTGAGGCAGTCACAAGTCTGGCAGGCCAAGCATTTCTTATCATCAAACCTTAGTTCAAACATTAGTTCGCCTCCTCTTTAGGTCGTCGAGGAAATCTATGATCAGGCGATTGACTTCGTCGGGTCGCTCCTGCTGGGTCCAGTGCCCGCAATTCTTGACCAGGCGGGTAGTGAGGTTGAGAACGTGACTTTCCATGCCATTAGCCATCTGTGGTGTGAGTATCGGGTCATTCTCAGCGCAAATCATGAGGGCGGGCATGGTTATTTTGCGGCCGGTGAGATGAGCGGTTGTCTCCCAGTTGCGGTCGAAGTTGCGATAGTAATTGATCGGACCTGTAAGGCCTCCTTTGCCGAAGGCATTAGAATAGACCTTGAGGGTCTCTTCGGTAATAAAGCTCTCTTCTGTGGCGAGACGACGCATCGTCGTTTCCAGAAAGGCATCTATATTAGGCTCAATATCCGCTTCTGCTCGTCCCGGTTGTTGAAAATAGAGGATATAGTTGAATCGGCCATCAGAGGCTTGGCTGAAGGCCTGGGTGGGCCGAACGGAACCGTGAAGTTGGAAAGGAGTATTCAGCGATATCACTCGCTCAACGCGCTCTGGATGCATTAAGGCCATCTGCCAGGCAATAATGCCACCCCAATCGTGGCCCACAATGACCGTGCGCTCCAAACCGAGAGCATCAAGTAAACCCACCAGGTCTCCAACTAAATGATGGATGTCATAGGACTCGATTCCCTCGGGCTTGTCCGTCTCACCGTAGCCTCGTAGGTCGGGTGCAATGGCGTGGAAGTCGGCATTGGCCAAGGCTGGTATCTGATATCTCCATGAATACCAAAGCTCAGGAAAACCATGGAGGAGGAGTATGGGGAAGTCCTCTCCCTGTTCAACGTAGTGCATGCGGATTCCATTCGTTTCAACAAAACGGTGTTGCCATTTCTCGTTCATGATATGAGCCACCTACTGGATGAGTTGGATAAACTAACCATATTTCCCTGCTTGTAGCTTTTGCGGATTCGAGCCTTTACAAGGGCAGAATGTGAAACACTCCACGAAGGGACCTCTGCAGGATTATAGCATATTTAGCGTGTCAAGTAGCACCGGTAACGCAGGGTGTCGCAAACCGCCGTAAGATGGTTCTAGAGAAAAACCTGCACTCCTATCACTCGCATACAGTTCTCTCATGACGCAAGAAGTTATCCATCATTATGACCTGGTGTCTGGTTGCCAAAATGCTTCAAGTGAGTATCTTTTGTGGATGCAGTTAAGTCGTGGTTGAACTCTTCAACAAATTTGTCCCAACTAATATACTCCCATCGGAATACATAGATAGTGGAACTTTCGCTCCATACACGAGAATTGAGGAGCACATGACCAGCTTATTAGAGGGCATCAGGAATCGAATAAGCGAATTGTCTGGAAATGTAAAAGATGAACCATGACAACCG
>CAZYLE010000063.1:3366-8323 GCA_964648675.1 uncultured Dehalococcoidales bacterium | reverse complement strand
TCAGAAAGGCTGCTGCTGGACAGATGAAGGGGATCCTTGGAGTCTGCGAGGAAGAGTTGGTGAGTATCGACTTCAAGGGTAATCCGACGAGTTCTATCGTCGATGCCCCAAGCACTATGGTTATAGGGGGCAACATGGTGAAGGTTCTCTCATGGTATGACAATGAATGGGCTTATAGCTGCCGCCTCGCCGACCTAGCAGCCTTTATTGCCGAAAAGGGGCTTTAGTTTCGATGAAGAACTGGGATGGGCTTATATAGCATGGTATTATACTATTTTATCATAGGGTTGACAATAACGCTGCCTAGTGATATTGTCATGTAAATCTGACCTATGTATATGAAGATAGACAGGTGTGTTGTGGGATCAGAAGCACGTGGAGTCCGGATGAAGACACGCTTGACTTAGGGGTATGCGGTGAACTTTCCTTGTGGAATTATTTCGCCGCGCAGTTCATGGAAGGGGGGTGATTATAGCAGCTTGGATTGGAGAAAGGTTGGGATTAAGCTGACTTAAGGAGGTTTAAATACATGAAGAAGTTGGTAACAGGGGCCATTATCCCGATTGTCGCCTGTCTGATGCTGGTGGCGACGAGTAGCTGCGGGGGTGCGGCAGGGAATGTGGTAAAGATAGGCGTAGTTGGCCCGATGCAATTCATACAGGGCCAGCACCACTGGTACGGGGCTACAATGGCAGCCGAGGAGATAAATGCTGCAGGTGGCATATCGATTGGAGGTGAGTCATACCAGATACAACTGGTTAAAGTTGACTCAAATGAAATCCTCAGCCCGACAGATGCTGCCAGTGCAATGGAAAGGGCGATAACTGTTGACAAGGTGGACTTCGTAGTTGGTGGCTTCAGGACTGAGGGCGTATATCCGATGCAGGAGATTGCCATGGATAACAAGACGATATTCCTTGGCTGTGGTTCTGCTACCAAGGCGCTTTGTGCTGGGGTTGCCGACGATTATGACCGGTACAAGTACTGGTTCAGGGTTACCCCAATAAATGACACGTACCTTTTCCAAGTCGACCTTATGCTTCTGGGAATGGTGGCTAAAGCACTTTACACTGAGTGCGGGATTGAGACGCCAAAGGTGGCGATATTGGCCGAGAAGCTGGAGTGGGCGGAGACTATAGTTTCGGTTGCTAACGCCCTGCTCCCCACCAAGGGTATGGAAGTGGTTGGGATATGGCGGCCTTCCGATACAGCCACCGACGTGACGGCTGAATTAACAGCTATAGAAAGTGCTGGAGCCAATATTATCTTCACCACATTCTCTGGACCGGTGGGGATTGTCTATGCCAAGCAGTGGGGTGAGAAGCAAATCCCGGCGGCTTCGGTGGGCATAAACGTGGAAGCGCAGAAGCAGGGCTTCTATTCGTCAACAGACGAATATGGTAACTACGAGACGACTTTGAATACCTACGCCCCAAATACTGAGATCACCGACCTAACAATAGCCTTTGTCGATACCTTTGTGAATAGGTTTAAGGAGGTGCCTACATATAACGCTGGCACCTATGAAGCACTGTATATATTGAAAGGGGCTATTGAAAGGGCAGGCACTCTGGATAGCGATGCTGTAGTAGCTGAGCTTGAAAAGACAGATTATAATGGCACCGCTGGCAGGTTAATGTTCGACGAGAACCATGATGTAGTGTGGGGTCCGGACTATGTGACCGGTCTCGGCGTTCAATGGCAGGATGGTGAGATGAAATGCGTCTGGCCTCCTGCTGATGGGTCGTGGGAAGGCGTAGTCTATGAAGGCGCCGTGGATTACAAGCTGCCGCCGCGGGTAATAGAAGCTTTGGCGCCATAATGCTTTAGCCCGCCGGATGGATTGTTTCTATTCTGGCTTTTTTGCCACGGAGTGGCCTATAGCATAGATAGGAATATACCCCCTCTGTGGGGAGTGTGTCTTCGCTGAGGGGGTATATCCTGTATTCGGTGATATGGGTGAGATAAGGCATGATTGAAGGGATAATAATAACTGGATTAATGAGCAGTGGCGTGTATGCCCTGTTGGCGATTGGTTTCTCCCTCATTTTTGGGGCAGCCCGCATCATCAACTTGACCCACACCGCATTTTACATGCTGGCTGCCTATTTGATATTCACATTCACCAGTTCCCTTGGCCTGAATCCCGTTTTGTCCATCCTCATCTCAATAGTAGCTGTGACAATCATCGGGGTATTGATATATATGCTGATCATTGAACGCGTACGGGCACATGAGACCACGATACTGATAGTGACTATAGCCCTGGCCATTATCATCCAGGAGGGAGTGCTACTGGCATTTGGTGGTCATTTTCGTGGGGTTCCCAGCCTGGTTTCGGGGTATGTGGAGGTACTAGGGATCAAGATTACCTATCAATATATCATAGCATTTGGGGCGGTGTTAATCATTCTTCTAGGTACATGGGCTCTGCTGATGAAAACCAAGTTGGGAGTTGCTATCAGGGCTACGGCTCAGGACAGAGAAGTGGCCAATCTGATGGGGATAAACGTAGCCAGAACAGGAATGATGACAATGGCAATAGCGGTGGCGCTGGCGGCCATCGCTGGCGCATTGGTGGCTCCCTTGTTCACTTTAACGCCATACATGTGGATGCACCCATTGATCATGGTTTTGGCCGTGGTTGTCCTTGGAGGTATGGGGAGCGTAAAGGGAAGTTTCGTCGGGGCGCTTATACTGGGATTTGCCGAGACGCTGGTTGTTTTCTTGGTGCCTATGGGTTCGTTTTTGAAGGGAGCGGTGGCGCTGGCGATCATGTTGATCATCATACTGATAAGGCCTGAGGGCCTATTCGGGGTATCCTTCGAGGAAGAAAGATGATGGGTATCATAAACGCCTACGTTGTCAGGGTATATAAGGAATTTAGAAATGAGATTCTGGTCCTTCCCAGCAAAACGATAGTTGTACTTTTCTGTTTGATCCTGTTTCTGGTACCACTTATGACATCGGAACCATACATTCTTCGCATCTTGATACTGGCCAGCATATTTGCCATCTTCGCTGCTAGCTGGGACCTGTTATCTGGCTTTACGGGTCAGATAAATTTTGGCCATGCCCTTTTCTTCGGAGTCGCTGCTTACACATCTGCCCTTTTAAACCTTTACGTTGGCCTACCGCCATGGCTGACCATACCAATAGGAGCGGTTGCTGCGGTAGTGGCTGGGCTTATTATCGGTGTGCCATGTCTTCGGTTGAGGGGGCCTTACCTGGCGCTTGCCACCTTAGCCTTTCCCTTAATCCTGACTGGAATAATCTACCTTTTCCCAGATGTCACTGGTGGTGAATTGGGCGTTTCTGGCATAGACCCCCTTTCTGGCTCGCGACTTATCGACTACTACATCACCATTCCCGTTATGCTTGGATTGGGGTTTATTATGTGGAAGATCACCGGTTCCAAGACCGGCATTATTTTTCACGCCATACGGGAAGATGAGTTGGCGGTGAGGGCATCCGGAATAAATACAACCAGATATAAGTTGTTGGCCTTTTGTCTCAGCGGGCTTTTTGCCGGCATCGCCGGTGGCCTCTACGTCCATTTTATGAGGATTGCTGGTCCAACATCAACCCTGGCGCTCATGGTATCGTTTCAGGCCATCATATGGGCGATTTTTGGAGGGATAGCCACCATCTATGGACCTATAGCCGGGGTCTTCATCCTCGTCCCGATTATAGAATTGCTGCGTGTCCTGCCTGAGATACGAATGTTGCTCTTTGCCATAATAGTGTTGCTAGTCCTGTTGTTTATGCCTGAGGGGGTCACCATCTGGGTGAGGGATAAGATCGAAAAGGAGTGCCCCAGATGCAAGGTGAGAAATATAGCTACCCGTAAGACATGTCGTATATGTGGCGCTGACCTAGATTAGCGCCTGGAGGCTATAACCCTAAGTATGTCTTTCTGATGGCCTCGTCTTTGAGCAATTCGTCGCTAGTTCCCTCGGAGATCACCTTTCCATGAGACATAACGTAGTTTCTGCTGGCCAATTTAAATGCCATGTTGACATCCTGCTCAACCAGGAGCATGGCAATCCCCGAGGCCTTAATCTCCCCTATACGCTCAAACAATTCCTGTTTCAGTCTGGCAGCAAGCCCGGTTGATGGCTCGTCAATACATAGAAGCTTGGGCTGGAGCATCAAAGCCCTGCCAATGGCGAGCATTTGTTGCTCCCCACCGGATAGTTTCCCTGAGACCTGACTTCCCCTCTCCTTTAGGGCCGGGAATAGCTGATAGACCATTTCTAGCCTCGTTTGGAACTCTTTTCTATTTTTGCACAGGTAGCCGCCGGCCTTAAGATTATCGGTAACTGTCATCTCGGTAAAGGGCCTTCTTCTCTCCGGGCAATGAATTAGGCCTCTCTTTACAATATCGTGTGCTGCTAGCCTGTCGATTCTCTCCCCGGCAAAGTGCACGGTGCCTTCAATGGTTATATCTCCACCCCGCGCTCCCTTCATCGTGCTCTTTTCCCATCGCACCAGCCCGGTTATAGCTCGAAGCAGCGTTGACTTTCCCGCGCCATTTGGACCCACCAGACTGACCAGTTCTCCTTCGTCAACCCTCATACTCAGGCTATTCAATACCAGAGCGGTATCATAACAGACCGTCAGATTTTCAACCTCGAGAAGCAACTCAGATAACCCCCTTGCCGATGTAGGCCTCGATCACCTTTTCGTCCTTGACAACTTCTTCTGGGGTACCATAGGCAATTAACTCACCGAAATCGAGCACGATAACGCGGTCAACTATTTTCATGAGTTCTGCCAATTTATGTTCAATGATAAGCATGGTTGGTCCTTCACTATGTAATCTGCCAAACCTGCCTCCCTTGTGCAATCTCTTTATCGATTTTGCCAGCAAATCGGTCTCAGCAGGATTCAGTCCACTGAATGGCTCATCTAACAGGAGCAATTCAGGGTTGGTGGCGATCGCCCGAGCTATCTC
>CAZYLE010000063.1:0-3356 GCA_964648675.1 uncultured Dehalococcoidales bacterium | reverse complement strand
ATTAAGGTCCCCGTGAGATAGGGTGGAAGCAGGCTCACGGGCGAGGTCGGAAACGCCGACAAACTCCAGCGCATCCATCGCTCTGGACTCGACTGTCTTAACCCACTCCCCCCTCTTCGATGCTCTGGGGCAGAGACCGGCTACCATGACATTAGCAATGATGGGTAAACGACGAAATGGCCTGGTAACCTGGAATGTCCCCACTATTCCCTGGTTAACAATAGTCCAAGGTTTAGATGCAGTGAGGTCCTTGCCTTTAAATATAACCTTGCCGGAATCAGGCTTCAAGATACCAGTTATTAGGCGCAGCAGCGTAGTCTTCCCCGCCCCATTTGGGCCTATCATGCCGACGATCTCATCCTGGGCGATTTGGAAGCTTACGTTGTTAACTGCGGTCAGGCCGCCGAAGCGTTTGGTCAGGTTCTTAACCTCAAAAAAGGGAACACTCACCTCATTCCTCCTCGTACTCTTCCCTTAGTTCCCTACGGGACACCTTTCCGACATCTGTCTTGGGGAGCTCTCCCCTGAATTCGAGAATTTTGGGGACTTTGTAATGAGCTAGATTCTCCTCACAATATTTAAGAAGTTCCTCCTCCGATATTTTACCTCGTGCCTCAGCTTGGAGAACCACGATCGCCTTGATAATCTGTCCTACATTGGGGTCGGGGACGCCAAAAACCCCTGCCGTCTTAACCTGTGGGTGCTGGGTTAAAACCTCTTCTATCTCCCGGGCGTATACAGAATAGCCCTTATACTTGATTAGGTCCTTCTGTCTGTCGTAGAAGAAGAAGTAGCCTTCCTCATCCATGCTAACTAGGTCCCCTGTTCTGAGCCACGTTTTGCCATCCAGCTCGATTAATGTATCTCTTGTATCTTCTGGCCTTTTCCAGTAGCCCTGCATCACGTTTAACCCATGTAATAGCAGTTCGCCAACCTCGCCGGGCGGAATATACTCAGTAGTTTCAGGACGAACTATCGCTGCAATCATGCCTGGTATGGGAACACCGAATGAACCAAGCTTTGGCCTGCCCATTGGGTTGGCGTGAGATACAGCGCTACACTCAGTTAAACCGTAACCTTCGAGGATCTTAGACCCTGTCCTCCTCTCCCAATCGGCGACGGTTGACGCGTGAAGGGTGTCTGCGCCGCAGGTGATGATCTTGAGCCGCTTCCAATTCACCCTTGATGTCTTATCGTAGTCTTTGAGAAACTGGTACGCGGTTGGCACGCTGAAGAATACCGTTGCTCTGTATCTTTCCATGGCAGATATGATCTCTTCAAGGTCAGGTGTGGTAAAAAGAATAAGGGTTGATCCCTGAGTCAGTCCATTGATCATAGCTACTACCTGGCCATAAATGTGGTAAAACGGCAAGAACGCTGGAATAACCTCTTTACCTTCCTCGAGTATGGGCCAGAAAGCCTGGGTCTGCATCTGACAGGCGAGCAGATTGTGGTGGGTCAACAATGCACCCTTGGGCAAGCCTGTTGTTCCGCCGGTATATGGGAGTGCAGCTATGTCTTCCTTGGCGTTGATTTCGATTTTTGGGGGATTTGGTGGGTACTGTTTTAGCAGCTTTTGGAACTGGTGGAAGCCAGGCTTTTCGAGGATCTTGGGGCTGGGGACTTCCATCTTTCTGTAAGCCTTTCCGAGGACACTCTTGCCAGCAAGTTTCCTTGAGGCAGGTAAATACTCACCGATGCTGGTCAGTATAACATTCTTTAGTTCCATTCCCGTCATTTCAACGTTGTCGTAGAGTAAATCCTGGCACACAATGGACTGGGCTTCACTGTCTTCAAGCTGATGCTTTACCTCAATGCTAGTGTAGACAGGACTGATTGGTGTTACTGTGGCACCTACTTTAAGCGCACCAAAATAGGCAATGACATATTGAGGACTATTTAGCAGGTAGAGGGCGAGTTTATCCCCCTTCTTGATACCTAGCTCATATAGCGCTGTTGCAAATCTATCAACTTCCTCCCTCAGCTTTTTGAAACTTATATTGTTACCATAGAATATTATCGCGCTCTTGTTTGAGTATTTGGTAGTTACCTCATCAAAAACTTCGGACAAAGATCGCTCTGGAATTTCAACGCTTTCCGGGACGCCTTCGGGATAGAATTTTAGCCATGGCCTTTCAAGGTACTTATCCTTAGCCTCCATATGCCTCCCTTCCGGTTTACTATCACCTAATAAAACAATACTGTAGGAGAAGAAGTCCTGTCAAGTATAACCCCGTACCAGTGGGCAGTAATACCATGTAGCATGATTGGTCTACTTACACAAACCTTTGCACTTATTCTAATAGCGTTCGTTATTGTACCTAGTCTCGTAGCGCTGTGTCCCCGGTGGACTGCAACACAACGCGATGTGCAGTCAAATAATAAATCGGGTGCGGCGGTTTTTAAAAATCTACCTCTTTGCCTTCGTAAATACATTCAAAAAGCTTTCTAAAGGCTTCATTACTGGCAGTCCTTTTAATAACCACGGCTGTGGCATCTTGGCTAGCATTTTCTGTCAGTTTATCTAGCCTGGCTTTAAAATCTTCCTTACTGATTCCCGTTTCTTTTAAGGAATGCGGAATATCAATCGCAGTCAATAAATCAAATATCTTCTTAACCAGTGCTGCAAAGTCTTCAATTCTAAGGTAGTAAGCAAATTCGGCGAGGAGATTCATAACCTCAGGCTCTTTAGCCTCAAATTGAAGGGAGTAGGGTAGACTTATCCCACAGGCCTTGCCATGGGGTAGATGAAAAACTGCTCCAAGGGAGTGCCCCAGACTATGTGAAAGCCCAACCTGAGAATTGCCAAAAGCTAGGCCAGCGATGCTAGCAGCAATATGCATTTTTTCTTTGGCTTCTTGATCATTTCTGTCTTTGTAAGCCCGGGGCAGGTATTGAAAGATCATTTCAGCTGATTTAATAGCCAGGCCATCAGCGAAATCGCTCTTCCATTCAGAAATATATGCGTCAATTGCGTGGGAGAGGGCATCCATGCCGGTATTGGCTGCCACGGTGGGAGGAAGAGCTTCGGCCAAAGATGGATCAACAATGGCTATATCAGCTCCGGCCTTGATGTTTACCGTTGGGGTCTTCCTCTGTTCATCTTTTTTTGTTAGAACGATGGCTGTTGTTGCTTCTGACCCGGTGCCAGAAGTTGTCGGAATCAGGATTAAGGTTGTTTTCCCGATTTTTAGTGGAGTAAAAGGAGTAATAGCTTCGATTTCTAAATCTGGCATTTCATAGAGCACTCTAATGGTTTTGGCAACATCCATTGGCGAACCACCACCAAGGCCAATGATTACATCACTTTCAGTTTTGGAAATCATCTCTTTGCCTTTGATAACCGTCTCATAAGA
>CAZYLE010000062.1:0-8335 GCA_964648675.1 uncultured Dehalococcoidales bacterium | reverse complement strand
GAGTTAAAGTAGAGGACATTTCTAAAGAGTCTTGACACATCGAAATCGAACTATTGACAAATATATTATGTTGTGATACCATAATTGTTTAGCCTATGAAAACCCCAAATTCTCTCTTAATTCCTCGACATCATTAACTTACCTGAACGGTTCAATGAGGGGATATTATTGCCTTTTTTAGGAGATTTTATATGCTTTCTACATTTGCAATGCCACGAGAAACGCCACCGAGAAAGTCGTATTCCAAGATACCCCAGGTTTTAGAGGTACCACACCTCATCCAGACGCAGCTGAACTCCTTCCAACGGTTTCTGGCGGAGAGCTTAAAGGAGCTTCTTGCCGAAATCTCACCCATCAAGGACTTTACTGGAACGAGGTTTGAGCTCCATTTCCTCGATTATAAGTTCCGAAATCCCAAAGATGACGAGTGTGCTCAGTGTGGTGCCTGGACGGATACACCTCAAACAAGGTTTTGCCATCTGTGCCCGAATAAAGTGAACCCCAAGCACTCCGAGGAGGAGTGCCGTGATGGCGATATGACCTATTCCGCCCCGCTCTACGTCAGGGTGCACCTATTGATCAAGGAGACTGGAGAGATTAAGGAGCAGGACATATTCATGGGTGATCTCCCTTTGATGACGCCAAATGGTGTATTCATGATCAACGGGGTGGAAAGGGTAGTGGTAAGCCAGCTAATTCGCTCGCCCGGCGTTTACTTCACTAAGGAGGAGGATGTCTCCAGCGGGCGCTTGCTCTGTTATGCCAAACTGATTCCAGAGAGAGGTACCAGGCTAGAGTTTGAGACCAGTAGCAAAGACGCGATCTCAGTCAAAGTCGATGGAAAGAGGAAGATCCCAATTACAACTGTACTGCGCGCCATAGGCTATGGCAAAGACGAGGAGCTTGTGGAGCTTTTCAAGGATGTTAACTGGTCCACCAGGCACGATTATATCCAGGCAACCATGGAACGCGACGCCGCCGTCAGGAGCGAGAAAGATGCTCTGATCGAGTTCTACAAACGCCTCAGGCCAGGTGACCCTCTAACCGTGGAAAACGCTCGAAGTCTGATAAACAACCTGCTATTCAATTCCCGGCGCTATAACCTGGGCAAGGTCGGTCGCTACAAGCTGAATAAAAGGCTTGGACTCGAGGTGCCCTTGTCCCAGGGGGTGCTTACCAAAGAAGACCTGGTCGAGATCGTGCGGCATGTCATAAAGGTCAACAACGGTGACGATTCCCCCGACGACATCGACCATCTGGGGAATCGGCGGGTGAGGACTGCTGGTGAGCTACTGCAAAATCAGTTTCGTATCGCCCTGCTGCGCATGGAGCGAGTAATCAAGGAGCGTATGAGCATTGTCGATATCGAATCGGTGACTCCCAGCGTCCTGATCAACGTTCATCCAGTGGTGGCAGCAATGAGGGAATTCTTCGGCGCTTCTCAACTCTCCCAGTTTATGGACCAAACCAATCCATTGGGAGAGCTAACCCATAAGCGGCGCGTCTCTTGCCTGGGACCTGGGGGCTTGCTGCGTGAGAGAGCTGGTTTCGAAGTGCGGGATGTTCATCATTCCCACTACGGTAGGATCTGCCCAATTGAGACCCCAGAGGGGCCAAACATCGGCCTTATTAACTCCCTTGCCACCTACAGTAAGGTCAACGATTATGGACTCATCGAGACACCGTACCGCAAGGTTATCAGGGAGCTGCCTAATAACTCAGACGACCTGGTGGGTAGGAAGGTGACAGAGGCAGTGCTCGATGACAGCGGGAATCCACTGGTAGAACCAGGTACCTTGGTCACCCCAGAGATTGCCCAGCAGTTATCTAACCTATCCGAAAGGTGGATCAAGATTGTACCCTTCGTGCATAGTGATATTGCCTATTTCTCTGCGGATGAAGAGGAGCAGCATATCATCGCCCAGGCTAACGAGCCCCTGGACGAGAGGAATCAGTTCATCAATGAAAAGCTAGAAGTGAGACAGGGGGGCAAATTTGCTGAGGTACTGCCAGAAAGGGTCGACCTCATGGATGTGTCACCGATGCAGATAGTTAGCGTTTCCAGTGCTCTGATTCCCTTCTTGGAGCACGATGACGCTAACCGCGCACTCATGGGTTCGAACATGCAGCGCCAGGCAGTTCCTTTAATCTATCCCGAGTCACCCCTCATCGGCACCGGCATGGAAAGGCAAGCAGCCTGTGATAGCGGACAGGTGATCCTTTCCCAGAGTGACGGTGTGGTGACCTCAGTTGAGGCAACAAAGATTGTGGTTGAAAACAATAATGGGGAGGAAAATGTCTACCCATTGAGAAAGTTCGCCCGCTCTAATCAAGGAACCTGCATCAACCAGCGGCCTCTGGTCTCTAAGGGCGAATTCGTACAAAAGGGGCAGGCATTGGCCGACGGCCCTGCGACGGATCAAGGGGAGCTCGCATTAGGACAAAACATCCTTTGTGCCTTCATGAGCTGGGATGGTTATAACTTCGAGGACGCAGTGGTCATCAGTGAGAGCTTGGTTAGGGATGATAAATTCACATCGATTCACATCGAGAAACACGAGTCCGAAGCCAGAGATACAAAACTGGGACCTGAGGAGATCACTAGAGATATACCCAATGTGGGCGAGGAAAGCCTGAGGAATCTTGATGAGGATGGAATCGTCCGGACAGGCGCTGAGGTGAAGCCTGGGGATATCCTGGTGGGTAAGATCACACCCAAAGGAGAAACAGAACTGAGTGCGGAAGAGAAGCTCCTCAGAGCCATCTTCGGTGAGAAAGCCAGGGATGTGAAGGACTCCTCGCTGAGGGTACCTCATGGCGAGTGGGGCATCGTCACCGGTGTGAGGATTTTCTCTAGGGAATCTGGTGCCGATCTTGCCCCAGGGGTCAATAAACTGGTGAGAGTTTGGGTAGCGCAAAAAAGGAAAATATCAGAGGGAGACAAGATGGCAGGGCGGCACGGAAATAAAGGGGTCATCGCCCGCATATTGCCCGATGAGGATATGCCTTTCCTGCCCGATGGCAGGCATATAGAACTCATTCTCAACCCAATCGGTGTCCCTTCAAGGATGAACCTAGGGCAGGTATTGGAGACCCACCTGGGATGGGCAGCTCACATCCTGGGGTTTAGAGCGCTCTCTCCTGTATTCGATGGTGCTGATAACGATGCCATCCAGGATAGTCTTGCCCAAGCATGGCTTGCCCAGCATTCCGGAGCGGTCAGCCAAGATCCCGAAAAACATGCTTTCCATTTTGAGCAGGCGAAGGCATGGCTCGCGGAGCGCGGCTATGATGCAGAGCGGATCTTCAGCGATGATTATAAAGGGGAAGCAAGAATAGCCAGCCTCAGGTTATGGCTGGAAAGCGTAGGGATCGAAAGCGAGGGACTCAGCAGCGAGGAGGCAGCAGCGAAGGCGGAGCAGGTTGCTAGAGAACGCGGGCTCCCAATACCCACCTGGGGGAAGAGCATCCTCTATGACGGACGCACTGGCGAGCCCTTCGACCAACCGGTGACCGTCGGTTATATCTATGTCATGAAGCTCATCCACCTTGTCGAGGATAAAATACACGCTCGCTCCACCGGACCTTACTCGCTGATTACCCAACAGCCCCTGGGAGGTAAGGCACAATTTGGAGGGCAACGCTTCGGAGAGATGGAGGTTTGGGCACTAGAGGCCTACGGCGCTGCCCATATTCTTCAGGAGTTGCTCACCGTTAAGTCAGACGATGTGGTTGGCCGGGCGAAAACCTATGAGTCCATTATTAAGGGAGATGATATCCTGCAGCCGGGGGTACCAGAATCCTTCAAGGTGCTAGTCAAGGAATTGCAAAGTCTGGGACTTGCTGTAGAGGTGCTTAATGAAGAGGAGGATAAGATGTCCTTGGTGGAGGATTTAGGGTTAGACTTCCCTAGATCGAAAATAGGGGGATTTCAGGAGAGGTAGTAATGCCGGAGGTAAATGAATTTAGCTCTGTACGGATCTCTCTGGCCTCGCCAGAACAGATCAGAAGTTGGTCATGGGGTGAAGTGACTAAACCCGAGACTATCAATTATCGTACTCTGAAGCCAGAGAAGGATGGGCTTTTCTGTGAGCGCATCTTTGGCCCAACAAAGGACTTTGAGTGCTATTGCGGCAAGTACAAGAAGGTGCGTTACCGGGGCATCATCTGCGATAAATGCGGGGTGGAGGTAGCGAGAGCCAAGGTACGCCGTGAGAGGATGGGCCATATTGACCTCGCCGCCCCGGTGAGCCATATCTGGTTTGTAAGAGGAACCCCTAGTAGGTTAGGCCTTCTTCTCGATATCTCTCCACGCAATTTGGAGCGTGTGATTTACTTCGCTCATTATATAGTCACCCACGTGGATGAAGCAGCGAAAAGTAACGCAATAAAACAGGTGCGGGAGGATGTCCTCCAAGAGGTCGCCAATCGAGAGGAAATGACACGCGACATGATGGAGGATATCAAAAGCCGACTGGAAGAAGAGATTACCAATCTTGAGTCTACCAGGCAGGAAACATGCACGACGATTGAACAGGAGCATGATAGCTCAGTTAACCAGATACGGAGCCTGAGAGATTCTCTCCAAGAGAAACTAGAAGAGGAGATGGGCAGGAAGGCAAAAGAGGAAATCGATTTCGGTGACCTCACCATTGTTTCCAAAGGCACCAAGGTCACTCCCTCCCACATTGAGGTTCTTGGAGAGGCAGCAAAACAAGAGATCGATGAGCTTGAAGGCAGTTCTGCCAGCGCTCTTCAAGATATAAATGCCAAAACCGATGATGAGATCAAGCAGCTGCGAAATAAGGCAACAGAGGTGGTAAACAAACTCCACCAAGCGGCCAGTGAAGCGCAGAAGCAACTGCTAGAGGAGCTTACCACCAAGATCGACGAACTGGAGGAGCTTAGTTGCTTCACGCTGCTCTCACCGAGCCGGTATCGTGAGCTTAAAGACAAGTACGGCGATGTGTTTCGAGCGGGTATGGGGGCTGAGGCAATCCTGGACATCCTCAGCAATCTCGATTTGGAGAAGCTTCGCGATACCCTGTACAAAGAGATCTACTCCAGCATAGGCCAGAGAAGAAAGAAGGCTATCAAAAAGCTCAAGGTGGTCGAGGCGCTGAGGAGGAGCAGCAATAAGCCGGAGTGGATGATCTTAACTGTTCTGCCTATCTTACCCCCAGAACTTCGTCCTATGGTTCAGTTAGATGGGGGGAGATTTGCTACCTCAGACCTCAATGACCTATACCGGCGGGTGATCAATCGCAATAACAGGCTGCGACGCTTACTGGAGCTTGGTGCTCCTGAGATTATTGTTCGCAACGAGAAGAGGATGCTTCAGGAAGCGGTGGACGCCCTCATCGACAATGGCAGGAGGGGACGCCCGATCACCACTTCGAGAAACCATAAACTGAAGTCGCTATCAGATATGCTCCGAGGTAAACAAGGACGATTCCGCCAGAATCTGCTGGGCAAAAGGGTGGATTACAGCGGGCGCTCGGTGATCATAGTTGGCCCCGAACTCAAGTTGCACCAGTGTGGCCTCCCCAAGAAGATGGCCCTTGAGCTTTTTAAACCCTTCGTGATGCATCGCCTTATCCTCCAAGGCTATGCCCATAACATCAAAAGCGCCAAAAGGCTGGTAGAACGGGAGAGGCCCGAGGTATGGGATGCTCTAGAGGTGGTAATCAAGGGAAGGCCAGTACTCTTGAACCGTGCCCCCACCCTGCACCGTCTTGGTATTCAGGCTTTTGAGCCCATTCTCATCGATGGCAGCGCCATCCAGATCCACCCCTTAGTCTGTGCCGCCTTCAATGCCGACTTCGATGGCGACCAAATGGCAGTCCATGCGCCCCTTTCCCATGATGCGGTGAGAGAGGCCAAGGAGATAATGCTCTCAACCCACAATATGCTCCTGCCAGCTTCCGGCGAGCCAGTGGTAGCACCGACGCTGGACATGGTACTGGGATGCTACTACCTCACCCTTATTAAACCGGGATCAAAAGGGGGGGGAATGATCTTCAATGGCACCGAGGAAGCCATCCTAGCCCACCAGCTTGGAGTCGTAGATCTTCAAGCGGAAATTGAAGTGAGGGTTGGGGAGAATGGGGAGCGAATGAGAACCACTGTTGGTCGCCTCATCTTTAATGAAGTGCTTCCTGAGGAACTCCGCTTCATAAATAATGTGATGGACAAACAGTCCCTGAAGCAGGTGATCGCTAAGTGCTACAAGCTGGCTGGGAGTGAAAAAGCTGCTGAGGTGACTGACAATATCAAAAGATTGGGGTTTCAATATGCCACCAAGTCAGGAACCACCATTGCCATGAACGATATCGAGGCTCCTGAGTCCAAGGGGAAACTCTTAGAAGAGGGAGAGGCACGGGTAGCCGAGATAGAAGGGCAATTTCTACAGGGACTGATCACCGACGAAGAACGCTACAATAGTACCGTGGCCACCTGGATGGAAACTACAGATAAGGTCTCCAATGCCTTGGCCGATTCTCTTGATCGCTATGGGCCAATCTACCTCATGACGATCTCCGGCGCCAAGGGGAACATCGCACAAATTAGGCAAATGGCAGGAATGCGAGGCCTGATGACCGACCCAGCAGGGATGATCATCGAACTCCCCATAAAGTCAAGCTTCCGAGAGGGGCTTTCGGTGCTGGAGTACTTCATCTCCACCCATGGCGCCAGAAAGGGGCTGGCGGATACGGCTCTCAGAACCTCGGGCAGTGGCTATCTCACCAGGCGACTTATCGATGTCTCCCAAGAAGTTATCATCGTTGATGAGGACTGCGGCACCACTGCTGGAATTTGGGTCCATGAAGCAGCAGAAGGAAGCATATCGGCATCGCTTGCGCAGAACATATTAGGGCGATTTGCCGCAGCGAAATTAGTGCATCCAGAAACTGGTGAGACCATCGTGGAAAGAAACGAGAATATCGACGAGGAGAAGGTTGAGGAAATCGTATCAGCAGGGATCACCAGGGTTTATGTAAGGTCACCGCTAAGTTGCCAATCAAGGCGTGGAGTTTGCCAGCACTGCTACGGGTGGAGCCTGGCGCGAGGACACTTGGTCGATAGAGGAGAAGCAGTGGGCATCATTGCCGCTCAAAGCATCGGTGAGCCAGGAACCCAGCTAACCCTGCGCACTTTCCATACTGGAGGTGTCGCCGGAGTAGACATCACCAGTGGACTTCCTCGTGTAGAGGAGATTTTCGAGGCTCGCTCACCAAAGGTGCATGCGATAATTTCTGAGATCGATGGCCAGGTGGAGGTCGTTGATAACGAGGAGGAGCGTCGAATTAGGATCGAAAACTCTCAGTTTTATTCCGATGAATACCCACTACTTCCGCAATGGCAGTCCAGGGTTGAAAGTGGTCAATGGATAGATGTAGGAGAGACACTGGCGGAACAGGAGGCGCCAACTGAGACAGAGGTTACTAAGGCATCAGAGCCGGGCACTCTCATCGCTAGGGTAGCCGGTGTGGTGAGTGTAGAAGAGGAGCAAATATCCATCTGGTATGAAGAGAAGGAGGAGCGGGAATACCCTGTCCCCCACTCATCCCACATAACCGCTGAAACCGACACCTCGGTGAAGGCCGGCCAACAACTCACCAGCGGCCAGATTGACCCCCAGGACCTTCTGCGCATCATGGGAAAGGACGCAGTCCAGGAATACCTATTGGATGAAGTCCAAAAGGTTTATCGTTCTCAAGGAGTAACTATAAACAACAAGCATATCGAAGTTATTATTCGCCAGATGCTGCGCAAGGTTCGCATCGACTCCCCCGGTGACACCGAGCTACTACCAGAAGAGCTAGTAGACCGCTTTATCTACGATGACATCAATGCCAAGATCCTGGCAGAGGGAGGCGACCCAGCAACGGCTCAGCCTGTGCTCCTCGGCATCACTAAAGCCTCGCTTAATACCGACAGTTTCCTCTCGGCAGCTTCCTTCCAAGAGACCACTAGAGTGCTTACCGAGGCGGCGTTGGCTGGAAAGACGGATCGGCTGCGGGGGCTGAAAGAGAATGTGATTATCGGCAAATTGATCCCGGCATACTGTACTCTTCTTCAGGAAGCTGAGACTCCACCAAAAGGCGAGGCCTTACCCGAGACGCTGGAATCCCTAGCCATAGAAGCGACTGAGGAGATCGACACCCGTCAACAGGATGCCGAATCACTGAACCCTGACGAGGATTAGCGGTTAATCAAGGCAGCGAGATAGCCAGCGCTGAAACCATTATCGATGTTTACCACCGACACCCCGGCGGCGCAGCTATTTAGCATCGCTAGCAGGGCGGTGAGCCCGCCAAAGCTAGCTCCATAG
>CAZYLE010000061.1:1393-8416 GCA_964648675.1 uncultured Dehalococcoidales bacterium | reverse complement strand
ATGGAAGCATGCTCCGTAGCGTGCAGCCCACCAGCTAAATCAAGCCCCTGCTGAGCAAGAGCAAGGACAATTTGCTGCGGTATGTCGAACCAGAGAGCTACGGTGGGGAATGTCTGACGTGGCAGATCGAGAGGCTCCTCCCCGATAACCTCCTCGGTGAACTGCCTCTTCTTTCTAAAGCCCACTACCTCAGTGGTCACCTCCACCTCTCCCAGATAGACGCTTACCCCTCCTACCTCCTTTCGTTGACTCACCTGGAGAATGGAGAGTTCAGTGATATCTTTGGTCTGGGTATAGTAATCGGCGTCCACCGGCCGAGCGCATGCGGTGTGCGATAGCAGGTCGAGTTCAGTAATGATATAGGCATCTCCTTGATGAAGATAGATGGCGCCGGGATGAATCTGAAAGAAGGCAACCGCCGCCTCTACCGTCTCCATTTCCCGATAGCCTTGAGAAGCATCTACGATTGTATAGCGCTCGGAGGATGAGGAGCGAATGTTCACACCCCCAGCAGGGTAGAATATGGTAGGCGAGAGGTACCACCGCCCACTACGCTCCTTAAGCAGCCCTTCCTCCACCAACTCCGCCCTAACCCTACGGAAGCCTTCACTGAATACCGCTTCATCCTTATCATCCAAGGGATGCTCATAGGCAGCACACAGGAGATGGGACCTGAGGATATATGGGTTAGCCTGGTTGGTGAGGGCATATTCAAAACTCTTGCTGAAAAAAGCCTCGGGGTGACGCATAAAATACTGGTCCAAAGGGTTGTCCAGGCCGATGAGAAAACTCAACGACCTCGTTCCTCTCCTTCCACTTCGCCCCGCCTGTTGCCAGGTGCTGGCGATACTCCCTGGATAGCCGGTGAGCACAGTGGCGTCAAGGTCGCCAATATCAACCCCTAGCTCAAGTGCAGTGGTCGCTACCACCCCCAAAAGCTCGCCATCAAACAACTGGCGCTCGATCTGGCGTCGCTCCTCGGGGAGATAACCAGCGCGGTAGGGTTTTACCCTCCGGTCAAGCTGCCCTCTGTCTTTAGCTAGCTGCTCCCTGGTGTAAATATAGATGAGCTCGGTCAGCTTCCTCGACTTGGCAAATGCGATGGTGCGAAAGTCCCCCCTCACCAGCTCGGTAAACAGAAAGGTGGCCTCGGAATTGGCGCTGCGCCTAGCGGATTTAGCCTCATCAATGACTGGGGGGTTCCAAAATATAAAGTCCTTCCCTCCATAGGGAGAGCCATCCTCATCGAACACCTCAAAAGGCAGACCAACCAACCTCTCGATATGCTCCTTAGGGTTGGCAATTGTGGCCGAGGAGCAGATGAACCGGGGATTTGCCCCATAGAGGGTACAGACTCGCTTCAGTCGGCGAAGCACATTAGCCACATGGGAGCCGAAGACACCCCGGTAAACATGCGCCTCATCCACTACAACATAGTGAAGCTGACGAAGAAACCTTGACCACGATTGATGGTTAGGCAGAATGCCCAGGTGAAGCATATCGGGATTAGTGAGCACCACCCGAGAAGACCGCTTTATCTCGCTTCGCTCCTCAGGTGGAGTATCACCATCGAACGTAGCGCACCCTATGCCAAAAGGCGAGGCCAGCTCCAATAGACCCCGAAGCTGATCCTGCGCCAGCGCCTTGGTGGGGAAAATATAAAGGGCACGGCTTCGCTTCTCCCGAAGCATGGTATCCAGCACCGGCAGATTGTAGCACAGGGTCTTACCGCTGGCGGCGGGGGTAACTACAAAGATGTTCTTACCCAAACGGACGGCATTTATCGCCCGGGCCTGGTGTCTATATAGGGTGGAAAGATGCAAAGCTTCAAGGCGTTCTTGGAGTTCTGGATGGAGGGAGTCCACAAGCGCCTCATAGCTTGCATTGCGGCTGGGCACCCGCTCAATGTGGACAATCTGGTCTTTGAACAAAGGGTGTGCTTTGAGATGATCCAATAAGGTTGAGGTGTCCATTGTGTCCCGAAAATAGATTTACTCTATTTGCATTATTTGCTGGTGGGCAGTTGCCCATAAGGGATTGTTTTAAAGAACATGGAGGATTTCCATCTCATAGTCAAGCATTTCCACATCAAACCTGGTCTTCTCGATGAAATCCACTACCTTGGATAGCATCTCGTTGCAATGCTGAGCACTTTCACTAACACAGCTTATTCCTATGACGATGATTTGCCAAATGTCCTGCTCATCAACCTCAGCTACGGATACATTATACTTGTTTTTCACCCGCTGGATGATAGACTTCACAATCTGCCGCTTGCCCTTGAGGGACTGATTCTCAGGCAGGCGGAGCCTCACTTTGCAAACCCCGATATTCATAGCATTTCCACGATAAAAAGAGCCGGGACTTCCCTACGTATCGGGAGCGTCTCGGCTCTTTTCAGACATTACAAGCACTAGGTGCGAGTTCTCATCTTGGTGAAGCATTCATTACAATAGACTGGGCGTTCACCCCTTGGTTCAAAGGGAACCTCACACTCTCTGCCACAAGAGGCACAGATTGCCGGATACATTTGGCGGGTTACACCAACGCGATCGCGCCGCCTCACCGCCCGGCACTCCCGGCAGCGAGTGGGCTCGCTTAGCAATCCGCGCGACATATAGAATTCCTGCTCACCCACAGTGAACGTGAATTCTTGGCCGCAGTCCCGGCATACCAGAATCTTGTCTTCCAAAGCCATACCAGGCCTCCTTCCTTATTTGGTGGTTTCCCCTTGCCGGTACAGCTTAAGACCCTGTTTGCCGGATTACTTCATTATACTTGTACCCAAACAAACCCTTGCCTCGCTTTAGCGAGACCGTCATGCTGAAACGCCAGACCAGGTCCACCTTACGCTATTATATACCAATATTACACAAAATGCAACTATTATTTATAACTCTTGTACCATCTACTAGTGGCGTGCTACACTTAAAACTGCCAAGTAAACAAGGAGGAAGCGGACGCATGCCTCTGGACACAATTTTCGTTAGAGGGGCTCGAGAGCACAACCTGAAGAACATCGATGTCGCCATCCCCAGAGACAAGCTGGTGGTAATCACAGGCGTCTCCGGTTCGGGGAAGAGTTCGCTTGCCTTTGATACCATATATGCCGAGGGGCAGCGTCGTTATGTCGAGTCTCTGTCCGCCTACGCTCGCCAGTTCCTCGGTCAGATGGAGAAGCCAGACGTTGACTATATCGAGGGGCTAAGCCCAGCAATCTCCATCGACCAGAAGGGCCCGAGCAGAAATCCCCGTTCCACTGTGGGCACAGTAACTGAGGTGTATGATTATCTGAGATTGCTCTTTGCACGCGTTGGCCACCCCCATTGCCCCCAGTGCGGGCAGGAGATAACACAGCAAACGGTACAGCAAATCGTGGATGCCATCCTCGATCTCCCCCAGGGAGCTAGAATCATGGTCATGGCCCCCTTAATCAAGGACCGCAAGGGGGAACACCAGGGGGTTTTTGATGACTTAAGAAAAGCAGGCTATGTTCGAGTTAGGGTCGATGGACGTATTCACGACCTCTCCGATGATTTCGACCTGGACAAGAACAGGCGGCACACCATCGAGGCGGTAGTGGACCGACTGGCCATCGAAGGAAGCGAGCAACAAAGTCGCCTCGCCGACTCTGTAGAGACCGCGTTGAAGTTAGGTGCCGGGGTAGTGCTGGTGTCGGTGACCGATGGCGAGGAACTTCTCTTCTCGGAGCATTTTGCCTGCGTACGCTGTGGCATCAGCATAGGTGAGATTGAACCACGGACCTTCAGCTTTAATAGCCCACATGGAGCCTGTCCCGCCTGCGGCGGCCTCGGGGTCAAGATGGAGATCGATAGCGATTTAATCATTCCCAATAAAGAGCTTTCCGTCGCCGAGGGTGCCATCCATCCTGGGTGGTGGCTTTCCTGGCACTCATCCGATCTTGAGAGGCTGGCACG
This sequence comes from uncultured Dehalococcoidales bacterium, assembly GCA_964648675.1. GTDB lineage: Bacteria > Chloroflexota > Dehalococcoidia > E44-bin15 > E44-bin15 > DAOUVR01. The sequence goes on along the minus strand of CAZYLE010000061.1, from coordinate 4,478 downwards.
CCACTACGGTTTCTCCCTTCGTACACCGGTCAAACAACTAAGCGAGGACGATCTTAACCTCATCCTCTATGGTGAGGAGGGGGAACTGGTTAAGCATCGAAACCGCTTCGGTAGGGTTCGGGAATATTTCACCGGCTATGAGGGAGTGATCCCATACTTAGAGCGTCTTTACCGCGACACCGAGTCCGAGCGTACTCGCTGGCACATCGAGCGCTATATGTCTACCCGCCCCTGCCCAGCCTGTCACGGTCAGCGACTGAAGCCCGAGTCCCTGGCGGTTACCATTGGGGGCAAAAACATCGCTGAGGTGACCGCCATGTACACTGAGCAGGCAAGAGAATGGGTCGATCTACTCAGCGGCGATAAGGAGATAAAGCCTATGCTCACCGAGCGTGAGCTTACTATCGCTCGCCAGATCTTAAAGGAAATCAGATCCAGGCTGGGTTTTCTCAAGGATGTCGGCCTCGACTATCTCGCCATCGACCGCGCCTCAAGCACCCTCTCCGGTGGCGAGGCGCAGCGAATTCGCCTCGCTACCCAGATTGGCAGCAGCCTCATGGGGGTGCTTTATATCTGCGATGAACCTACGGTTGGCCTGCACCCCGCCGACGACTATCGCCTCATCGAGACCCTGAAAAGGCTCAGGGATCTTGGCAACACTATTTTAGTGGTGGAACACGATGAGGCAATGATGCGGGCCGCCGACCAAATTATCGATATGGGGCCAGGCGCTGGGGAGCATGGAGGTGAAATCGTAGTTACTGGAACCATCGAAGACATCATTAAGTGCCCCCATTCCATAACAGGCCAATACTTAAGCGGACAAAAAGAGATCCCTGTTCCCACAAAGCGCCGCCCCATCTCCGGTAAAGAGTTAGTTATTAGGGGAGCTCGCCAGAACAACCTTAAAAATATCGATGTTCATATCCCTCTGGGGATGTTTGTTTGCATCACCGGCGTCTCCGGATCAGGTAAGAGCACCCTTATCAGCGATATCCTCTACAAGAAGCTGGCGCAGATATTCTATAGAGCCAAGGATCGCCCCGGCGACTGCGATGCCATCGAGGGGCTGGAGCATATTGACAAAGTGGTCAACATCGACCAGTCGCCTATTGGGCGCACCCCAAGAAGCAATCCAGCAACCTACACCGGAACCTTTACCCCAATTCGACAGCTCTTCGCCACCGTTCCTGAAGCCCGCATGCGCGGCTATCAGCCAGGGAGATTTTCCTTTAATGTGAAGGGTGGTAGGTGCGAGGCTTGCCGCGGCGAGGGCTATATCCAGATCGAGATGCAGTTTCTACCCGATGTCACCGTTTCCTGCGAGGTTTGTAAGGGAAATCGCTACAATCGAGAGGCACTGGAGATTCGCTTCAAGGGAAAAAATATCGCCGAGATACTGCAGATGAGTGTTGAGGAGGCTCTCTCGTTCTTTGAGCACTTTCCCAAGGTGAGAGCCAAGCTTGAGACGCTGCGCGATGTGGGCTTGGGCTATATCAAGCTGGGCCAGCCGGCAACCACCCTTTCCGGAGGCGAGGCGCAGCGGGTAAAGCTGGCAACCGAGCTTTCCAAGCGTGCCACAGGGAGAACCCTCTATATCCTTGATGAGCCAACCACCGGGCTATCCTTCGATGATGCCGCCGCTTTGCTCAGGGTTCTTCACCGCCTGGTCGATAGCGGTAATACTGTAGTCCTAATTGAGCACCACCTTGACCTGATCAAGAACGCCGACTACATTATCGACCTCGGCCCCGGCGCTGGCGACCGTGGTGGATACATCATCGCCAAGGGTACACCTGAGGAGATAGTCAAAGAAGAAGGCTCCTTCACCGGGCAATACCTCAGAAGGAAATTGGCAAAGCACGCTGGCGACAAAATATCGGCAACGGCAGTATCCTAAACTGGCTACCATTCATTGGATAGGCTATAATCCCATACGCAAATACGCTTCATCGCCAAGGATAATATGAATTTATGCTCAACCTCATACACTGTCGAAATGACAGAGAGGAGATGCGTTGGTGGAAAACCTGACCAGAGATGAAGTACTGGAAGCCATCACAGCCAATGTGGAGAATCAGAACCTCATCAGCCACATGCTGGCAACCGAAGCCATCATGCGTTCGCTGGCGAGGAGGTTTAATCAGGACGAGGATGTATGGGGGCTCACTGGACTGCTGCATGACATCGATATTGAGCTCACCGAAGGTGACATGCAAGTTCACAGCAGGCTAGGAGCTGACATCGCAAGAGACCTCGGCGCCAGTGAGGAGATGGTCCAAGCAATCCTGTGCCACAACTGGATGCACGGCATCGCCCCTGAAACCTTGCTTGATAAAGCCCTCTTCTGCACCGACCCATTGACCGGTCTCATCGTCGCCGGAGCTTTGGTTCGCCCCGACAAGAAGCTTGCCGGGCTCACCACGAAGTCGCTGATGAAGCGCTTTGGCGAGAAAAGATTTGCCGCCGGAGCGGACAGAGAGCAAATCGCAAAATGCAGCGAACTCGGCCTTGAGCTAGAGGAGTTCATTGAACTGGGACTTGAGGCGATGAAAGGCATCGCCGAAGACATAGGGCTGTAAAGCCGATTAGTTGAAGTCCAGAATTCGTAAACCTAGCTGTTAGGCAAATCGCAGAATACGCAGTAGAATTGAAGTTGAGGAAAGATAACTATGGCAATTATCCGCACACCAGATGAACGGTTTGACAACTTGCCCGATTTCCAGTTTGTGCCGCGCTACGTTGCGATTAACGGATTGCGTGTGCACTATGTGGACGAAGGCGAGGGAGAGACCATTCTCTGCCTGCACGGTGAACCAACCTGGTCATTCTTGTATCGCAAGATGATCCCAATACTGTCGGCCAAGCATCGAGTAGTAGCCATGGACTTCATCGGCTTCGGGCGCTCCGACAAGTTCACCGAGCGGGAAGAGTACTCCTTTCAGATGCACGTCGACACGCTGCGAGGCTTCATCGACGCGCTGGCGCTCCACCAGATCACAGTCGTAGTCCAGGATTGGGGCGGACTCATCGGCCTGCGGCTGGCGTCTGAGTTGCCAGAGCGGTTCGCCCGGCTGGTCATAAT
>CAZYLE010000061.1:0-1383 GCA_964648675.1 uncultured Dehalococcoidales bacterium | reverse complement strand
GATTACGCCGGAGGTCATCGCCGCCTACGAGGCCCCTTTCCCCGACGCCTCGTACAAGGCCGGCGCCGCCGTGTGGCCACTGCTCGTACCAATTCACCCCGACGACCCCGGCGTTGCCGAGATGCAGCGAGCACGGGAGATTTTCTCCAAATGGAATAAGCCTGTGCTGGTCATGTTCTCCGACGGCGACCCTATCACCCGAGGAGGAGATATATTCTTCCGTAAGCTAATACCAGCAGCCAAAGACCAGCCTGAGATCGTGATTAAAGACGCCGGTCATTTCCTTCAGGAGGAGAAGGGTGAGGAGATCGCACAGCATATCTTGGACTTCATGGCTCGCACCACCATCAACTGAACTTGAGTCCCGCCACATAGAGCAGGTATTTCTTGTCGAATTGGGGCAAGCTTGATGCTGAGTGTAACTAAGAGCAAGTCTATAGAGACATTCATTCAGGCGCAGGCTTAAAGGATTGCACTCAACAGAATTGTGTTATATATATTGCGATTCGCGGGGGTACAAACGGCAGTGGATGAATTGACAAATGCGGAAAGAAAAGCGCTTCTCGAAGCGGCGAAGAAAACCTGCGCCTATAAGCTTATGCAAGCCAAAGGATACGAAAGGCTTGCCAAGAAAGCTAAGGACGAAACAACAAGGCGGCTGTTACAAGATATTGGCGCCAACGAGGCTACGGACGCCGATTACTGGTCGGATAGAATCGAAGAACTCGGTGGCGGACATGGTAAGTTCACCAAAGCTATCTTCACCGACCTGAGGATTAGCCTCATGATGCGCATTTTGGGCACGAAGGGGTTTTTTGAATGGGCCATAGTCGCCGAGGATGAGAGCATCGAAGACCTGGCTATTCAGGCTGGAAATATGAGTGATGCGGCTACTTCGGAGAAATGGTCCAGGATAGCTTCCGATGAGCGACTGCATATCGAGAGGGTGAAGAAGGAAGTGCTGGGCATGGAGGGCTGGGAGATGGGGGGTAGTGGTGGAGTAAGAGATATCATCTTTGGAGCAAACGATGGTCTGGTCTCCATACTTGCACTGGTGGCTGGTGTTTATGGAGCGATCACCGAAAGTCAAACTATCTTTATAGCCGGTGTGGCCGGGGCAGTCGCCGGGGCTATATCCATGGGCGCTGGCGCCTACCTGTCATCAAAGTCCGAGAAAGAGGTGACAGAGAGGGAAAGCGAGAGGAAAGGAATCAGAAAGAAAGGAACGCCTGAGGAAGAGCGGTCAAAGCTGGCAGAGTTTTATCAGACAAGGGGATTCAAGAGACAGGAAGCGGAAGCCATTGCCAGCAGAGTAAGTTCGGTAATGGAATCGACGGCGGAACACACCCTCGGAGTCGAGGTAGGCCTGACTGCGGTAGAATC
>CAZYLE010000060.1:0-8434 GCA_964648675.1 uncultured Dehalococcoidales bacterium | reverse complement strand
CGCACGAAGCTCCCCACCACAGCCCAGACAATGCCACAGACAATTGCCATGCCTGACCCAGCGTTTGAAAAATGAAAAAAAGACGGCCACAGAAAAAGCCATATCGCTAGTGATGAGATATAAGGATGCCACCCATTTGGCAACCCCACAGCTAGGACATATCGTTAGGAATCACCCTGTGGTGGCGCTTCTCGAACGATTAGAACCGGGCAAGGAGCCTTTCTCAAGATATACGGCACAACGTCGCCCAAACTGAAGATGCCGAACGGCTTCTCATAGTCCATCCCCATCAAAATCAAATCGACTTCTCTGTCCGTAGCCTCATCCACAATGGCTGGCCCCGCCTCTCGCGCTTGAATTATGCCAGTCTCGACCTCGCAGTCCCCTTTTGCCGCCATATCTCTAGCTTGGCCTAGCACTTCCTCCGCTTTTCTAATCTCAGAATCAACCTCAGCATCAAGGGATAGGCTGCGCTCAAGTTGAATTATATAAACCACGTGGATTATGGTTACAGATTTCTTTGCTATGGTGCAAGCAACTTTGATGGTAGATTCGCAGACGCCCTGACCACCGACAGGTATCATTATTCTATCAAATTCCATGACGACTATTACCTTTACCTACTCGATTGCATAATTGTAATCTAGCTAATCTGCCGTGACAAGCCCTTTTCTCTGAATATTGACGCCCTGACCTATTTAAAGGAAGGATGACCATAGGTGACTAAACACGGATGAATGAGTAGTGCCAGTCCTGCCCGACTAAGGTTGACCCCTAAGTCATTATAATTTAGTACTACCACTCTTACTGAGCGGAAATTGATTTATTCGCTTGGCGTACTCTTTGCAGATGCCTTAGACAGTGGTATTATTGAGGGCTGACGGAAAGCACACTTGAAGACATCTGAGGCCGATAAAAAGTGCATGTCATAGTAGTAGGCGCTGGCGTGGGAGGTTTTCACATCGCCTCCGTGCTATCGAGGGAAGGGCATAGCGTGGTTGTCGTCGAGCAGTCTGAGGCTGCCTTGGATAGCGCCCGCCGCCTGGATGTCAAGACAGTTCTCGGCAGCGGCTCAAACCCCAGGGTTCTGCGAGAGGCAGAGGCGCCACGTGCCGATCTCCTCATTGCCTTTACCGCTAGTGACGAGACCAATATGGTTGCATGCTTTCTAGCTAAAGCATTGGGAACCAAGAGGACCGTAGCTAGGGTCCGCAACCCCGAGTACTCAGGCTACCTTGTTACTGGTGGCAAGTCCGCGGTGGCGACGAGACGAGTAGTCACCCCAGAAAGCCTGGGAATTAGCCTCTTCGTCAATCCTGATATCATGGCCGCCGAACAGATTGCCAGTATCCTGGCTAGCCTCTACTCATCTTCGATGGAGGAATTCGCCGCAGGCCGCGTTCAGGCAAGAGAGTTCAGGGTCGAGAGCGAGGCGATTGTGAATAAACCTCTACATGACGTTGTTTTCCCCTGGCCGTGTGTGGTTGCGGCCATCGATCGTCCCACCGAAGTCATAATGGCGACCAACGATGTAATACTGAAGAAAGATGACCACGTTTGGGTAGTCTCGTCAGCAGAGGCAATGGACGATATAGGGGCTGTCTTTGGTCAGACCAGACCTCCAGCAAAGAGCGTTGTCATTCTTGGAGGAGAGCATGTGGGCTTCCGTCTCGCTCAGTTGCTGGAGAAGAGAGGGCTTGGAATCAAACTTATCGAGCCAGATCTGGCTCTCTGCCATCAGGTGGCGGCGCAGTTGGAGCGAACGGAAGTAGTGCAAGGTGAGGGCACTGACAGTGATTTCCTTGTCGAAGAGGGAGTGCCCTTTTCCGACGCCTTCATCGCGGCTACCCGGAACGACGAGCACAATATCCTCAGTGCATTGTTGGCCAAAAACCTGGGTGCCGGCCGCAGCTTGGCGCTGGTTGAGAGAGCCCAGTATATGCCACTGGCCGAAGCAGTTGGTCTGGACGGGGTCGTATCTCCCCTGTTGCTAGCAGCGGAACGGATTATTCCCCTGGTACGCTCCACTGCGGTAGTCACCGTGGCTTTTATCGCCGGTTCGCGAGCAGAGGCTATCGAGTTCGCTGCTGGCCAAAACGCGCGGATCGCTAAGCGACAGCTTGGCAAAGTTGAGATGCCTCATGGAGCTGTGGTGGGGGCCGTCATACGGAGTGACGCGACGATTATCCCCCAAAACGATACTGTTATCGAGCCCGGTGACCATGTAGTCGTTGTATGCCTCCCGCCTGCTGTCCCCGCCGTCGAGAAGCTATTTGAGTAAGCGATGAGGATCCGGGTTGTTCTGCATTACCTAGGGCCATTACTCATAGGCCTAGGCCTTTTCATGGTCATCCCACTGGCCTTCAGCCTCTACTATCGAGAACCTGACACCCTTGCCTTCATTATCTCAATGGCCATCACCGCAGGTGCCGGCCTGTTGCTCTGGTTCTTGGCACGACCTGGTGGTGACAGACTCACCCGCCGCGAAGCCCTACTTTTAGTTGCCGTAATCTGGATAGCGGCGGCGGTCTTCGGCGCGCTGCCCTATAAGCTAAGCGGTACCTTCCCAAACTACCTGAATGCCTATTTTGAGGCTATGTCAGGATTCACCACCACCGGTGCCACAGTGCTTACATCCATCGAAAGCCAGCCACATGGGATCCTGGTGTGGCGCGACCTGACTCAATGGCTGGGTGGCATGGGAATAGTCATGCTCTTCGTAGCCATATTCCCTGCCCTAGGTGTTGGAGCGGCTCATCTGGTCGAAGGTGAGCTGCCAGGGCCCAAAGCAGAGCGGCTGACAGCGCGGATACGGGATACAGCGAGAATCCTGTGGCAACTATACCTTGGACTGACCGCTCTGGAGGTCATAGCGCTGCTGGCAGCAGGGCTGCCGTTCTTCGACGCCTTGCTGAATACCTTCGGCACCATGCCTACTGGCGGCTTTTGCCCCAGAGACCTGGGTATCGCTGCCTATAACAGTGTCTCCGTCGAGGGCATTATCATCTTTTTCATGGTGTTGGCAGGCACCAACTTCCAGTTGTTCTACCTCATTCTGTGGAAGCGGCAGATTCGGAACTTCCTCGCTGACCGTGAGCTGCGCTGGTACGTGGCTATCTGGGCTACGGCGAGCCTTCTCATTGTGCTGGACCTGATAATGAATATGGGGCACTCTATCGGCAATGCCTTCAGATATGCCACATTTCAGGCGGTGTCAATTCAGACGACGACCGGCTTTGCCGTTACCGATTTTGCTGCCTGGCCCTCGTTCTCACAGTCGGTTCTGCTTGTTTTGATGATAGTCGGCGCTTCGGCGTTTTCCACCAGTGGAGCACTGAAGGTCATCAGGGTTGTGGTGCTGGCAAAGTATGCCTACCGCCAGGTACTACGTGTTTTCAGCCCTCATGCTATCCGCCCTTTGAAGCTGGCAGGCAAGGTCTTGCCGGAGAGGGTGGTATCAGAAATAGTTGGCCTCTCCATTCTGTACTTCGCAATTCTGGTGTTGGGTTCTGTGGTTATGAGCGCGATAGGTTTGGATACGGTCTCCGCCTTTTCTTCTGTTGCCGCCACCCTGGGGAACGTTGGGCCTGCCCTGGGTTCCGTTGGGCCGGCGGCAAATTACTCCCTGGTTCCCGGCATCGGCAAGGTCGTGCTTACATTCTGCATGCTCATTGGGCGCTTGGAGCTCTGGACGGTGTTAGTGCTCATCACCCCAGCGTTCTGGAAAGCACGATAGTGTGATTATAGTCCGCAGTTGCGGTCGGTGTTCGTTTGGTCTACCCTCGATGATCCTCATCCTGCTCTCACCCTGTTCCAGGCCGTTACCGCCCTGATCGCATGAGCAGTTGATACAGGGCACGTCTTTTTTACTAGGAGCTTTACAATACGCAAACCGAAAGCGATAATGTGTCGATTGGGACATGCTGCATAACGACGTCTCATCAAACAAGAAAGATATGCAACAGCCACCCGTGGCAGTTAACCGATAGCAATGGAAAAGGCTATTATCGATGTAAAGGAAGTAGCCGCTAAGATTTATCGTTTCGAGACGCCGATATCTGGCGTTGGCGGCGTCTTCGCCGTGTACCTCATCAACGAGTCGGAGGGGGTTTTGATAGAGCCCGGCCCGGCGGCTGCCATCCCCCTGATCCGCGAAGGAATGCAGCAAGTGGGCATGAAAGGCCTGGCCTACATCATCCCCACTCACATCCATATGGACCACGCCGGCGGTATGGGAGCACTGGCCCGGATTTTCCCCGGCGCTAAGGTACTGGTTCACCCCAGAGGGGCAAAGCATGCCATCGATCCCTCCCGGCTTATCGATGGCACCAAGATGGTTTTTGGCGCCTACTTCGACGAGCGCTACGGACCTATACTCCCCGTCCCCGAATCCCAGGTATACGTGCCTCAGGATGAGGAGACAATCTCGGTCAATGGCAGGGAACTGCAAATCATCTTTGCGCCGGGCCACGCCCAGCACCACATGGCCATCTTCGACCGCAGTGTGCGGGGTCTCTTCTGCGGTGAAGCCCTGGGCATGCCGGTACATCGCACCAGGCCACTGGCCTTTCCCTCAGTCGCTCCACCCAACTTCGACCAGGAGCTCTACTTAAGTACCATAGAGAGGCTGAGACAGCTTGAGGCCTGGATTCTACTCTATTCGCACGGTCCGGCAATTTTGCATGAGCCAGAAACGCTTATCGCGTCGGTGGCAGAAAACACCAAAATCTTTGGTGACCTTATCCTCAATGCCATGAAGGAGGGCGAACCCCTTCAGGCTATTGGACGTAGACTCACAGAACACATGGAGAGTCGCTTCGGCATACGGATAGACGAAGCGGGACTGGCAATGATTGTAGGCGGATACACCATGTACTACAAGAGCAAGGGGCTGGCGTGAAGGTAGCACCGAGTTAATGCCGCAGATACAAAACAACGGTGCCCCGCCACCACATCAAGGTAATGTAGCGGATACTACCGTCGGGGTAGGCAAAGGGACTGCCCTCCTTGTCGCTACCCTCGCCTCTTTTCTCATGCCCTTTATGGGCTCATCCATAAACATTGCCCTCCCCTCCATCGGGAAAGACTTTGCCATGAACGCCGTCCTGCTAAGCTGGGTTGCCACCGCTTATTTGCTGGCTGCGGCAGTATTTCTCGTACCCTTTGGAAGACTGGCCGACATACACGGACGGAAGAAGGTTTTCGCCGCTGGAATATTGGTGTATACACTCGGCTCGCTTCTCTGCGGCCTTTCAACCTCTTCCGCAATGCTTCTTTCGTGGCGATTCGTGCAGGGCATCGGCAGTGCCATGATGTTTGGAACGGCGCTGGCGATCATAACTTCGGTGTTTCCACCCGACGAGCGGGGCAGAGCCCTGGGAATAAATGTTGCCGCCGTATACGTCGGCCTGTCCCTTGGGCCGTTCCTGGGAGGCTTATTGACCCAGCACCTGGGATGGAGAAGCATTTTCCTCGCCAATGTTCCCCTCGGCTTGATAATGATCTCCTTTGTTCTGTGGAAGCTGAAAGGGGAGTGGGCTGAAGCAAGAGGGGAGAGATTCGACTCCATCGGCTCCCTGGTTTATGGCGGCGCCATCGTGGCGATAATATACGGCTTCTCTATTCTGCCTGCGATGTGGGGCATAGGGATAATCATAGCAGGAGCGTTGGGCATCCTGGCCTTCATCATCTGGGAGATGAGGGTGAAGAGCCCGGTGGTGAACATGAGTCTCTTCAGAAGGAATACTGTCTTCGTCATGTCCAACCTGGCGGCTTTGATAAACTACAGCGCCACCTTCGCCGTCACGTTCCTTCTGAGTCTATATTTGCAGTATGTAAAGGGGTTCACTCCGCAATACGCCGGCTTCATTCTGGTGGCTCAACCGGTAATGATGGCCATCTTCTCACCTATTGCCGGCAGGCTGTCGGACAAGATTGAACCGAGAATTGTGGCCTCAGTGGGAATGACCTTAACAACTGCAGGATTGGTATTATTCGCTTTTCTAAGCGAAGGAACAACACTGGCTTTCATTATACCCGGCCTGGTAGTCCTCGGTCTCGGCTTCGGCCTTTTCTCATCGCCGAACATGAATGCAGTTATGAGTTCGGTGGAAAGAAGGTTCTACGGCGTCGCTGCAGGCACAGTATCAACGATGCGCCTGATTGGACAGATGCTCAGCATGGGGCTGGCCATGCTGGTATTCGCCGTAGTAATCGGGAGAGTGGAAATCACCCCCGAATACTACTCGCAGTTTCTCAGCAGCGTCAAAATAGCGTTTACTGTCTTTGCCGCCCTCTGTTTCGTGGGGATCTTTGCCTCACTAGCCAGAGGCAAGGTTCGCTAAAGAGCCCAGCGGTTTTACTACCGCACTACAAAGTCTTCGATGAGGCGCGCCGCTTCAGCAGCACCGCCATAAGCCCTCATCTTCTCGCCGAGCCGCCTGGCATTCTCAGCGAAAGACGGGTCGGAGAGCACCTTTCTAACTTTGGCTCGCAGTTCTTCCACCGGCACCTCTCTCTCCCCTGAAGCGCCCATAACAGGCAGGACAAAGTCTGCAGCACCTGTAGCCGCAATCCGCCGTGCATTGCTTTCACGCTCGGTGTAGGTGGGGATGATAACCTCCGGCGTGTTGGTATAAGGCCCAGTGAAGCATGACCCCTGCCCCCCATGGTGGATAAGCAGGTCAGCCCTCTCCGCCAGTGCCAGGCCTGGAATATGGGCCTCATAGTGGAAATTGGCTGGCAAGGAAGAGAATTCCTCTGGCAAGACGTGATACCCGGTGGTGAGGACAACCTGGACATCTTCATCCGCCAGCGCCGCTATACAGGCGCGCAGAACGGTGATGGAATCAGCCCAGGAGAGAAGCGGCCCGTAGCTGGGGTTACCGCTATAAACCCAGACGACGGGCTTCTCCCGGCTCAGAGCGTTGACCCAGTCTGGCAGCTTTGCCCCTGGCTTCTGCCACAGGATGGGGCCGATGTAGGTGACATCGGCATTCTCAGGAAGGGGATCGGTCTCCGGTGTTCCCACAACAAGGGTCAAATCACCAACATGCAGCTCTCCCGTGTTGACGATAGGCTTCAGGCCGTACTCGGCAAGCACCTTATTCACTACCGGAACGGGGTTGGGCAAATCTGCCGGAGGCTTTTTCCACCAGATGAACCCGCGACTGTCGGGGTGCATATCGGCCTGTATTACACTCACTAAAGGCTTGCGCAGAACTCTGGCGGCCATGCAGGCTGATAGGTTCCATGAGTCCACGATGACATCTGCCTCGAAATCTTTTGCCAGTTCCATGAAGGCTTCGCAGCAGCCCCGCACCCAGTTCTCATCCATGTTACCCGTCAGCGCCGAAAAGTGGTCCACATTCCAAATCTCGGTGGTAATTGGTGGCCATATTGTGGGTATGAACTTCAGATTGGGTGTAAGGTTGTCAAACCCTGCTTCCCCGATAAGCTGGCTCGGTACCGTTGCCGTACTACAGAAGGCGATCTTATGCCCCCGTTCTGCCAGCTCCCTGGCGATGGGTACAGTGCGCGTGGGCAGGCCGAGGTCGTTGGAGAATAGCGCGGTGAAAAGGAACTTCTTCATCTCCAGTCTCCTTTCAGTGGCATACTGGCTTGCAAATAGTGAACGAATTATACATCAACTTCGTCCTGATTAAAATCCATGTGGAGCAACCAGCTCTTGAGGTATATTTTGCTATCTGCGGCGGGCCATCCTGGACTCGAAATAGAGTCGCTCGCCATAGCTCGCCAGATGTCTCCATAGGCTACTTGCCGTGGCGAGTGACTCTATCAACAGACCACTCTAAACTGCTGAGCTAATCGCCCGCTTAGAGGGATTAGAACCACGAAGTCCCCTTATCGTGGAATGGCTACCTCTGAAGCGCTCGAGTGGACTACGCGCTCGGGTCCACCACACGTCCTATAAACAGAATGGCGCCTGTCTCAATATCGCGGATGAGAAAGATGAAAGGACTATCAACCGTGACCTCGACTGGCTCCCCTGGGGCCGCAGTCAACTCCATTATCACTGCGGTGGCGGCGGCAGCTTCCGTGCCGGCCTCATCAACAGAGACAAATGCCTTGTGCAGCACCTCTGCAATCATCAGATCGCGATCCCCAGTCATGCCCGAGAAGTCCGCTGCGGCTGAAAATGCAATAGGCATACCCATCTCAGCCAGGGTCTCGGCCAGGCTGAACTCCGACTCGAATTCGAATGTCGGCATGGTCAGAGCGACCTCCCTGTACTCCACATCCTGCATAATGCCGCTTACGCCAGCAGCATCCAGCGAGTCTTCAAACTCCGCAAACCTATCCGCCTCGGGAAGGAAGATGACCATCGATAGTTCATCGCCATCGTACGGCAGTTCCACCACCTGATACCCGTCTCCCTCTGCATAGCCCAAGTGCTCAGTCTGCATCATCATCG
>CAZYLE010000059.1:0-8470 GCA_964648675.1 uncultured Dehalococcoidales bacterium | reverse complement strand
GCCTTGGCCAGATAACCGTTCCAACGCTGGTTCTCGTCGGCAAAGAAGACATTCTTCTCCCAGTCAAGCTATCGGAGGAGCTGGCAGCGAGAATCCCTAACGCCAAGCTGGTGGTGCTGGAGGGGGGAGGACATGGGTTCAGCGTCGAGATCGCGGACAAGTTCAATCGGGCAGTGCTTGACTTCCTGAGAAAACACCGCCGCTCTCGCAAGGCCTTAACCTGATTTGAAATCACCTGGAATCTAAGATATGGATTTGCCCTGTGGCTGGTCTTTTCACAAGTCGTCGCGCCCGGTAATTTTGAGGAGATCCGAGATGGTGCTCCCGAGTGCCGTGCCCATCAGGTATAATACGTATCAAGGAGGCGTAAGATGAAGTTTCTTTTGTTCTCTATGTATGATGCAGCTAAGCAGGCAGAGCTAGCGCAGATAGCGGATAAGGCGCATGCCAGTGCCCCTCCAGGGCGGAAGTTGCTGGCTACCTACGTTTGCCTGGGAATGCCGTTTGCCAACGTTCCCCGGAATACACTGGTATCTATCAGTGTTGTTGAGGCCGAGAGCGCTGCGGCAATGGCCGCGGCCACCTATCCAATGACACTTGCAGGCGCAACGATCTGGCACGTCCCTGTAATGGAGCTGCCTGCAGGCGGTGTGGCAGACGCAGAAAAGAAAATGAGAAGTCGAACGGCCTGAGCGCTGAGCGCCTTTTCATGAGCAAGGATCCCAGGGCAGCCTTGCAGGCCAGTTGAGGCATGCTAGCTTCCATTTACCCCATTGGTAGTTACTTTACGGCTAAGAGATCGTATAGCCGTTCCACATTCATCTTCTGTAATTCAGGGCCCATTGCCTCAATTCCTATATCCATGGGATAGCGGTCGAGAAAGGATATTTTAGCCTTCGCCTCCTCCTTTGTAAGCCCCTGTTTTATCGCTTCCCTCACTGCCTCCACCCACTCCTCGATAAATGCCGCCTGCTCCTTAAGGTAGCTTTTATCGCAAACCTCACCATGGCCGTGAACTATCACATCCACATCCAGCTCTCCAATCCTTTTCAGGGACTGGAGCCAATCCTCGGGGTATCCCTGATGGAGGAAGGTCTGAACCTTATAGAAGATATTATCGCCGGTGAATACCACTCTCTCCTCAGGGATATGGACTGCCACCTCGCTGGCGGTATGCCCCGGGAGGTGGATGGCCTCGAAAGTGTGCTCCCCCAAGTATAAGAACAAGCTCTCGGAGAAGGTGATGGAGGGCTTTTTCAAACTGTATCCCTCCATGAATGGTAAGCCTTCGGGGTCGACAACCTTCATACGCTCCATCACCACATTCAAATCAAAGGATATGGAAAGGGCTTCCCTGGTACCTTTGTGGGCGATAACCGTCCCAGGGAAAAAGAAGTTTCCTGTCACATGGTCGCCATGGGGCTCGGTATTGATCAGATACTTCACCTCCCCCATACCCTTCATCTGCTCCCGCCACTTCATTGCATCCGAGGGATTTTGCGGGGAATCGATCATAACGATGCCTTTATTTGTCGTTACAAAGCCTGGATTGCAGCCCCGGAAGCCTGTCTCCACGTAAACGTTGGCGCTTACCTGCTGCATTTTGCCCTCCTAAAATGAACCTGGCCCCAGCATACTCGGCCCCAATTTCCCCTGTCAAGGAAATGTTCTGGCTGCCAACATGCGTGAGGGAAAAGCGTTTGCCTAACTTTCCACTAACGCTATATCACCTATCAACGCTATTGAAACTGAAAGTGCTGAAATCTGCGGAGACAATCCAGCTAGCGCGGACTGGCAGGCCTCAAGCAGCTAAAAGATCGTATAGCCGTGCCACGTTCCACCGCTGCACTTCGGGGCCCAGCGCCTCAATTCCTATATCCATGGGATAGCGGTCGAGGAATGATATTCTCTCCTGTGCCTCCTCCTTTGTGAGCCCCTGCTTTATCGCATCTTTCACAGCATCCATCCATTCCTCGATGAACGATGCCTGCTCCTTGATGTAACTCTTGTCGCAAACCTCTCCATGGCCGGGAATTATTACATCTACATCCAGCTCTTGTATCCTCTTCAGTGATTGAAGCCAATCGTCGGGGTACGCCTCATGGAGAAAAGTCTGAACCTTGTGGAAGATATTGTCACCGGTGAATACCACCCTCTCCTCAGGGATATAGACGGCGGACTCGCTGGCGGTGTGACCCGGGAGGTGGATTACTTCGAAAGTGTGCTCCCCCAAGTACAAGGACAAGCGCTCGGAGAATGTGATAGAAGGCCTTCTTAAAAAGTACCCCGCCATCAACGATACACCGTCGGGGTCACCGGTTTTCACCCACTCTTTAATCCCATCTGTGGTAAGCGACGAAAGTGCCTCCTTGAAGCCGTCGTGGGCAATCACTGTAACCGGGAAAAAGAAGTTCCCCGCCACGTGATCAACATGTGGTTCAGTATTGATTAGATAACGTATTTCACCTTTACCCTTCATATGCTCCCGCCACTTCATGACATCCGATGGGTTTTGTGGGGAATCGATCATGACAATGCCTTCCTTTGTCGTTACAAAGCCTGGATTGCAGCCTCTAAAGCCAGTCTCCGCATATACGTTGGCGCTTACCTGCTGCATTTTAACCCCCTAAAATGGAATCAAACTAAGCATACTCGGCCCTCATCTGCCCTGTCAAGAAAGTCTACTCGTCCAGCACCTTAGAAAAATATCGTCTCTCTTTTCTCCACTGTCATTAATGGCAAAGCAATTCCGTTGTCACTCTGAGCGCAGCGAAGCTATCTCCTTACTCTCTTGCACCTTCTCTCCGACATTGCGTTTTCGTATACGCTCCCCATAATAGCGATTAAGGTGTTTCCCTTTCATAGCGAAGGTGCTAAAATGAACGCCATGACATCGATCGTTCTCGCCGGAGGAAAGAGCATCAGGCTGGGGCGGGACAAAGCTCTGGAGACGATCGGGGGCCGGTATCTTATTGAGCACGTTATCGGTCGGCTCTCCCTACTGGGAAATGAGATTATCGTGGTTACTTCACAAACTAACGCTTTGCCACATATAGGGGTAAAACAGTTGACCGATATCTATATAGACAAAGGCCCCCTGGGTGGCATCTATTCCGGACTCAGGGCTGCGTCCTGCTTCTATAGCCTTGTTGTTGGGTGTGATATGCCCCTGCTAAATGTCGCCCTCCTGCGCCGCATTATGGACTTGTCTCCCGGCTTCGATGTTGTCATACCCAGAGTGGATAACAATGTGGAGCCACTTCATGCCGTCTATTCCAAGAACTGCCTCACCTCGATTGAAGCAGCGCTCAAGCAAAATAGACTCCAGGTCCAAGGCTTCTTTCACCAGGTGAAGGTAAGGTACATAGAGGACGCTGAGCTCAAGAAGTATGACCCGGAACACCTGAGTTTTTTCAATGTCAACTCCGAAGCCGACCTGGAGCGGGCGCAGGCAATTCTGGAGAAAGAAAAGGATATTTCAAGTATATAGGAGGCCTCTTCATGGAAAAGGTTATGGGAAAAAGCGTAGTAAAGCAGCTCAAGCATATCTTTGAACCAAAGTCTGTAGCTGTTATTGGCGCATCTGGAGATTTGAACAAGTTTGGGGGGCGTGCCTTCTTCCTCCCATTAGAGACGGGCTACAGGGGTCACCTCTATGCGGTAAATCCATCGCGCCCCGAGGTGTTTGGCGTCAAGACCTACCCCAGCGTGCTCGATATCCCCGACGAGGTGGAATTAGCAGTCATCGCCGTGCACGCCCCCATGGTGCCCAATATCATGGAGGAATGCATCAAGAAGGGGGTCAAGGGGGTGGTGATGATAACAGCCGGATTTGCCGAAATTGGCGAGGAAGGAAAGAAGCTGCAGGACCAGGTAGTGAAGATCGCCCATGATGCCGGCATACGTATGGTCGGGCCCAACAGCAATGGCATATATAGCTCCCGCGTCAGGCTCAACCTCCTATACTACAGGTCGCCCCGGCCGGGGTCCATCTCCTTTATCTCCCAGAGCGGCACCCTCGGCGGCTACCTGTTTGAGTGGGCAAACAGCAAGGGCTATGGGTTTAGCAAGTTCGTCAGCAGCGGCAACCAGGCCAGTCTCAATGTATCCGACTATCTGGAATATCTGGAACAGGACCCCGACACCAGCGCCATAGTCCTCTACATCGAGAGCGTACAAGAAGGGCATAGGTTTGTCGAAGTAGCCAGCCGTGTTGTCAAGAAGAAACCGATCATAGCCTTCAAGGGAGGTCGCACCGCCGTCGGTTCTCGAGCGACCCTGTCCCACACCGCCTCGATGGCTGGCTCCGACGATATCTTTGATGCGGCGTGCCGGCAGGCCGGGGTAATAAGGTGCTATGAGGTGACCCACCCCTTCGACCTGGCCGAAGCCCTCACCCAGCAGCCGCTGCCCAAGGGCAAGCGGGTAACCATAGTCGGCAGCGGAGGCCAGTGTGTCGCCACCGCCGATGCCTGCGCCTCGCTAGGGCTGGAGCTTCCCGAGTTTGACGCCGACACCAAACGTCGCCTCATGGAGTTGCTGCCACCCCATGCCCCCGTTCCGACAAACCCGGTGGATACCGCCGCCGGCGGCGACCCCATGACCGGACCCCTGATCGTGGATCTCCTGGCACAGCTCGACTACATCGACGGCATAATCACCCACGGCCCCATGATCGGCTGGGGCGTAACGCCGGAAGGGATTAGCCAACTGCTCACCCAGTCGGATTTGGTGACCTCCATCCCACAGAAATACGGAAAGCCGGTGGTGTGCACCGCGGCGGCCAGGCGCCAGGGTCGAGGTGACGTTGGCTATGATCTCTACCGCCATGCCCGTATCCCCATGTATACCACCCCTGAGGAATCAGCCAGGGCAATGTGGGGGTTGATGGAGTATGCTGAGATTCAACGCAAAATGACACAATCATAGGAAGTTCGGCATGATGATCAGTGTGGAGCAGGCCCTGGACAAAGTACTCAGCTATGTCCACACACTGGATAGCGAGGAAAAGCCCATCATGGATTGTCTGGGGCAGGTGCTTGACGAAGACGTCTACTCCACCATCAGTGTCCCGCCGCTGGACAATTCCGCCATGGATGGCTATGCGGTAAAGGCGGAGGACACCCTCGGTGCCAGTGAATCCTCGCCTGTCTATCTCGATGTCATCGGCGAGGTGCGTGCTGGCACCATTGCCCAGCGAGAGGTCGTGCCGGGCACCGCGTTCCGCATAATGACTGGGGCACCCATTCCTAAGGGTGCCGACAGCATAGTGAGATTCGAGGACACCGATGAGGCCACACGTTCCGAGCAACCCCCTTCTCAAATTGGTGTATTTTGCCAGGTGACGCAGGGACACGACGTGCGTCTCGCTGGAGAGGACATCCGACAGGGCCGGTTAGTTTTACAAAAGGGGACGCCTCTTCGCCCTCAGGAAATAGGGGTGCTCGCCTCAATAGGCAAGTCAAAAGCGAGGGTGATTCGCCGCCCTGTGGTAGCCACCCTCGCCACTGGCGATGAGCTGGTAGAGATCGACCAGCCCCTCCCTGAAGGGAAAATCTACAATAGCAATACCTTCAGCATCGCTGCCCAGATACTTCGCTATGGCGGCATCCCCAAAATCCTCGGCGTCACCCCCGACCGGGTAGAGGACATCATAGAAAAAATCAAAGATGCCCTTAGTGCAGATATGCTCATTACCTCCGGCGGCGTTTCTATGGGGGATTATGACCTGGTTAAGGATGTTTTAGCCAAGCAGGGGGAGATATCATTCTGGACGGTGCGTATGAAGCCGGGGAAGCCGCTCGCCTTTGGTGTAATCGAAGGAGTGCCACATCTTGGGTTACCCGGTAATCCAGTGAGTTCAATGGTTACATTTGAAATTTTTGCGCGCCCTGCCATCATGAAGATGATGGGTAAGAAGAACCTCTCAAAGCCATCGGTCAGGGCAATCCTGGAGAACGATATTAAAAATACCGATGGTCGCCGCATCTTCGCCCGGGCAATTGTGAGAAGGGAGGACGACCGTTATTTTGCCCAACTCACCGGGCCGCAGGGCTCGGGAATCCTCACCTCCATGGCCCGAGCCAATGGATTGGCCATCATCCCCGAGGATGTTAAAGGTATGAAGGCGGGAGATGTAGTTCAGACGCTCATGCTCGATTGGGGTGAGGAATAGGACATGCCTCCCGTGATGTGCATTATAGGCAAATCAAACGTCGGCAAGACCACGCTGATGGCAAGATTGATCGCTGAGTTCAAAGGGCGGGGCTACCGGGTAGCTACTGTAAAGCATAGCCCCCAAGGCTTTGAGCTAGATCAGGCAGAGAAGGATAGCTGGCAACATATCCGTGCCGGAAGCGATACAGTTGTCATCAGCTCGCCCCAACAGCTTGCTTTGATCAGGCCTCAAGACCACGATGCCCCCCTCACGGAGATACTTGACCTCATCGGGGAGGACTTTGATATTGTGCTCGTTGAGGGATTCAAGAAAGCCAGCGTGCCAAAGATCGAGGTCTATAAAAAGGAAGCAAAAACCGGCCTTGCGTGTTCCCCCGAGGAACTCATCGCCGTTGTCACCGATGTGCCTCTGGATGCCGATATAACTCAGTTCTCCCCGGAGGATATTACACCGATCGTCGACTTCATTGAACAAAATGTAATGGGCGGCCACCCACCAACAGACAATTGAAATTAATATATCAGATACCGTTCGTGGTGAGCCCCCAACCGTTCGTGGTGAGCCTGTCGAACCATGAACGGCCACTTCGACAGGTTCAGAGATAATGGAATAAACCGATTTTCGAAGCAACGGGTGATTAGCAACAATTCCTAGAACCTTACATCAAATCGGGAGAATTCCCCGCTATACTCCGACCAATCTACATCCACCCTCTTCACCCTTGCCGCACGCGGTCCCACCTCTAGATACCGCAACAGTTGCTCCAATTTGTCCCGCATCCCCTCGGCCACAACCTCCACTGTACCGTCCAGAAAAACGTTTCGCACATAGCCGGTGAGCCCCAGCTCTGTGGCGTGACGCATTACAAAGTAGCGAAAATTAACCCCCTGAACCAGACCATGCACCACCGCATGAAGATTTTCTTGTTGAGACATCTTTCACCCTCTAAAGAAGCCTTGCCAGGGTGCGAGATTTAACTCCGTCCAGCCTCTCCAGGCCATGCCTCCGGGCGATGTCAACTGCATCTACGAACTCCTGCCTCGAGAGTGAACGGGAAAGCGGTGGTAATTTGAAAGCGCGATGGGCGGGATGGTACTGAGCCATCACATTTAGATAGGTATTGGTGGAGACCTCCCCGGCGAGAAAGCGCAACACTCCCTCCGTTCCCGCAATATCATTGGGTAAAACGAGGTGCCTCACCAGCAGGCCCCGCCTCGCCACACCCCGCTCATCCAACTGGAGGTCGCCAACCTGGCGGTGCATCTCCTTCACCGCTACCTGGTTCACCGATGGATAGTTCTTAACCCCGGAGAACCTGCGCCCGTTTTTCTCATCGGAATACTTCATATCGGGCATGTAAATATCGACGATGCCATCGAGAAGCTTCAGGGTCTCCGTAGACTCATAGCCGCCACAGTTGTATACCAGGGGGATAGACAGCCCCAATCCCACAGCAACCTGAAGCGCCTCAAGAATCTGGGGGACGACATGAGTGGGGGTGACAAGGTTTATGTTGTGGCACCCTTGTTCCTGGAGGACTAGCATCATCCTCGCCACTTCCCCTTTGCTTGCTACCCTTCCCTGGCCAAGCTGGCTGATAGTGTAGTTCTGGCAGAACATGCACCTGAGGTTGCAGTGGGTGAAGAAGATTGTCCCTGAGCCGTATGTGCCGACAAGTGGTGCCTCCTCTCCGAAGTGAGGCCCATAACTCGAAACCACCGCTTCCGCGGCGGTGCGGCACACGCCTTTTTCCCCTTCGAGGCGGTTCACCTGGCAACGCCGCGGGCAAAGCTCGCAACTCCTCAGGATCGCTCGGGCGCGCTCCACCCGCTCCTCAAGCTCACCGCTCCGATAAAGCGCCTGATAAGAGGCCATTACTCCTCTTCCTCTTCCTTCTCCTTCTTACCCTTTTTAATTACCTCAACTGGCCCCTGAGGTTGAAGCACGGTAATGACCGCCGGTTTCCTGGCCCCTCTTTTGGGTTTCTTAGTCTCGCGTTTTCTGTAATCTCGGCGCCCCATCTTTCCCACCTCTATTATGGCCAGTTTACCAAAAGGGGCTTACCTTGACAAGGCAGGCCCGTACATATAGAATCGACAGGTAAACATACCTCCTGGCCCCGTAGTGTAGCGGCCGAACACGCCACCCTGTCAAGGTGGAGATCGTGGGTTCAAATCCCATCGGGGCCGCCATAGATAAGGAGAATAGTAAATGGGTTATAAAGAGATAATCGCTGCAGCGAAACATGTAGAAGCCGATGATTTCATTATGCGTCTTCCTCAAGGATATGAC
>CAZYLE010000058.1:1624-8524 GCA_964648675.1 uncultured Dehalococcoidales bacterium | reverse complement strand
GTATATTTGCAGTTGCTCCGACTTGTCGACGCACAACAGCCCAATGAATTGGGCAACTACATTTTTTGACGGCCTTAGCGTTGTCTTCGATTTTCAACCTAGCCTCGTGCAACTTTGTGTGTTCCTCTTGCACCAAAGCAAACATCGTCATGAGAACTAGGTTTCCCATAGCTAACGCCCCATTGGTGTGTTGTCTCTTCTCAGTCATAAAAGACAGAGCTCCAGAGGAACGAGAACTTTATGCTATAATCGGCGCAGAATGTATATCCAACACCTGAGCCTGACCAACTTTCGCAATTATGAGCGCCTTGAATTCGACGTTCCACCCCACCTGACGGTGCTTCAAGGCGACAATGCCCAGGGAAAGACTAACCTCCTTGAGGCGATTTACCTCCTGGCAACCGCCAAGTCCCATCGCACCACTACCGAACGGGAGCTGCTCAACTGGTCCGTGCCAAAGCAGGGGCTCGAAGTCGCCCGCATTGTGGCCGAGATTCAAAAGGCGAGAGGTAACGTTCAAGTGGAGTTAGCCTTAATGGGAGCATACCCCAGAGACGATAAGGCTTCCCCTACACCAGAGTCCTTTGAGGCCAGGCTTGTGCAAAAAAGAATCAAGATAAATGGCATCAACCGCCGTGCCATCGACCTTATCGGTCAGGTTAATGCGGTGCTCTTTGGCTCTCAGGACATCGACCTGATTGCCGGGGCACCCTCCATTCGCCGCCGTCATCTGGACATGACCAACTCCCAGGTCAATTCCCGATATCTCCACGCCCTCCAGCAATATAACAAGGTTATCACTCAGCGAAATCACCTTCTCAGATTGATCGGCGAGCACCGCGCTCAATGGGACCAGCTTGATTTTTGGGACCAACAACTTATGGAACATGGCTCCTATATCATAGATGCGCGCCAGCTCATGGTGGCGGAACTTGAAGAGCTGGCCCAACCTATCCATCAACAGCTAACTGCGGGACGAGAGAGCTTAAGGATAACTTACCTGCCAAGCGTAAGCGCAACAGAGTTCCCGGACAGGCTGCAACAGGTTAGAGAAAGGGAGATCGCCCAGGGGATGTCCGTGGTTGGTCCCCATCGCGATAACCTGAGCTTCCTGGTCAATGACGTGGATATGAATGTCTATGGCTCGCGGGGTCAGCAGCGCACCATCGCCGTCTCCTTACGGCTTGCCGAGGCCAAATTCATGAACTCCAAAACAGGCGATGCGCCTATTCTGCTCTTGGATGACGTCCTATCCGAGCTTGACCTGACGCGGCGTCAACACCTGCTGGACTTCGTTACCTCACAGCAGCAAATTATAATAACAACAACAGACCTCGACTGTTTCACCCCCGCCTTTCTAGCTGAAGCATCGCTTTTCCAGGTGAAAGAAGGCCTGCTCACACCCATTTAAGAATAGTGTAGGTTGGAGCATCTGCTCCAACCAAGCCTACAGTAGATGCTGTAGGCTACCATGCTTTATTCTCCTACCCATAAACACAATCCCCCTTCTAAACAGAGTCCCCCTTTTAAAAGGGGGATTTAGGGGGATTTTAGCCTTCTACTCTATGCATAATCCCCCTTGCCCCCTTTAAAAAAGGGGGTATATAGATACACTCCCTTCTTTTAAACAAAACATGTTACACTACTGACATTCTGACTCTTCACGTAGCCTGTCCTGAGCGACGTGAGATTCTTCGCTTCGCTCAGAATGACATGAAGCCGAAGAGGGTCAGAATGATAATATGGCTTGAGCGCTGGTCTGGGGCTGTTGACGCTCTAATTGTCATTGCGAGGTCTCCGAAGGTCTCTTGTCTCCAGAGGCGACTCGCCTTTGGCGGGAGCAGCAGGGACGAAGCAATCTCAGGGATTTGAAATTGGTAAGCATGATATTGTCTTTGCCCCGCTCGCAATAATGCCAATATATTGCTCGATGACGCACTGTAAGACTATATTAGATGTTGCAAGCCGTGGAAGAAACCACCATAATACCGGCTGAACGGCGCTGCATTTGTCATAGGAGGTTGCAATGGCCGAACATAGCGAAGACATTGAAAAAGCGGCACGTCTCATCCTTGACGCGAAGTATGTGTTGGCCCTGGTCGGAGCGGGGATGAGTGTCGAAAGCAGCATTCCGCCATTCCGCGGCCCCGGCGGATTGTGGACCAAGTATGGCGAGCCCGACATGCGGGGCTATGACCACTTTCTTGCCGACCCAAAGGGATGGTGGGAGTCCATCCTCAAAAGAGAAGGCTATGCTAGTGAGCTGGTAGAAGGGATTGCGCAGGCAAAGCCCAACCCTGGCCACTATGCCCTAGCCGAGCTTGAGGACATGGGCATACTGAAGCACATCATCACACAAAACGTAGACAACCTTCACTACGCCGCCGGGAGTAAAAATGTGGCCGAGATCCATGGCAACATATACAAGCTGCGATGCATTTCATGCGGCCGTCGCTTTGAACGAGACGAAATCAACATAGAGGTGCTTCCGCCACTGTGCCCTCAATGCGGAGGATACATAAAGACCGATGGCGTGATGTTCGGTGAGCCCATCCCACCCGAAGTCTTGCAGCTCTGCGAAGATGAGACAGGGAAGTGCGATTGTATGCTTCTACTCGGGACCTCGGCCCAGGTATATCCGGCAGCAGCTTTCCCCTCTATCGTCCGCAGACGGGGCGGAGTGCTCATTGAGATAAACCTTTATGACACCGCCCTCACTAATGCGTGCCAGGTAGTGCTCAGGGGGCAATCGGGAGAGACCCTGCCCCTCGTTGTGGAGCGGATAAGGTCACTCCGTTCTCACCAAACTGGATGAGGGCTCACTATCTTGTGTGATTATGCCCCTTCTAATATCCGTGCTTGAATTAAAACCGCGTGGGCCAGAGCCCTATAATGAATTACTACATAAGAAGCCTTGAGCTCTTACTCAGGGCGCAAGACTCTATATCCACAATCCGCCGATGGTGTCTTTAAATTCTTTTAGTTGATCTACCGCAGCACAGCTACGTAGCTATTCACCGACACTCCCAATGAATCGGCAACCGGCTTGCATTTCGCCTTGAGGCAATGAAGAATCCTTCCCTCGCCGGGCAATTCCGTCAGTGCTTCATAGTATCCCATGCCCTTTGCCAGTATCAGGTCGGCAGATTCGAACTCCCTCTTGAATTGGTTCGAGGCTAAGGAGAAGATGACCCCTGGCGTAGCGGTGCCGGTTGTTATCACCGCATCAAACTGGCTTTCCAGCCCAGTCCTTCTTAAGTCGTCGATGGTAAGATCGTTCTGAACTGGAGATTCCTTAACTACGTATGTAACCTTGGCAAACTTACCTATCCATTTCGCAAGGGGCACATCGAAAAAGACCTCTCCGGCATTATCAGCCAGGAAAAGAACCCCTTCCGCGCCCTTGAGCTTAGACTCGAAGCGGCCGGAGTCATCGAGCGAAAACTTCACCGTCCCCCTCATATCCTCCCTAATGCTATCGAAATCCATGAAGAAATCAATGGCATTTCCCAGGACGGAGAGCGCCAGATAACCTTTGAATTCTTTAGTGTAGGTGGGGCTTACCTCTTCGAACAACTCCCTGGAGATTCTCATTTCCTCATCCTTCATACCCCGGTAAGGGTCGGGGTTTTTCGTTATTTCCTCAACCGCCCGGTGAATCTTTGTGGCAATGGCTATCGATATCACATCATAGGAGAAATTATCCTCGACGATTTTTAGCCCCTCCCTTAGTGCCTTAGCTCGCAAGCTTCCATCGCTTGTTGACAGTTCCGTCACCTGGTGAGCCAAGCGGCATAGACATTGGTAGCATTCACTGGCAACTTTCACTCAGCATCCTCCGTACCCCAGTTATTGCATACATATTCACCGAAAAATGTCCCTATACCTAAAAGAAAGGCTCGATAATCCAGAGCAGAGGCTTTTAATATTCCTCTCGTGAAGCGGGCCGCCGGATTCAATCTAATGATACTCGCCTTGAAAATGACCCTGATACAGGACAACACTGGCCTGGTCAGCCAACCGCTCGTTCCTTCCCGGTAAAAGTATACGTGCCCATTCTTTCTACCGTCAACCCACCCAGCAACATGGTCCACCCAGAGTCAAAAATAGTAGATACGCCCAGCACAGTTGATAGCTGCCACAGTCGATGCTATCATTTGGCAATAGCTTTAGCTCTGACCGGTAGTAGAACCACCGTAGCTTTCGTTTAAACAGGTTCACTGCATCTGGCGAATTCGACTACCTGAACCAGGAGATCCAGGATGGCGATAATCGAGGCCTGCGGCTTAACGAAAAGATTTGGAGCCCTCACCGCGGTGGATGCCCTCGGCCTTAATGTAGAGGAGGGTGAGGTATTGGGTTTCCTTGGCCCCAATGGGGCGGGGAAGACTACCACTATACGCATGCTTGCCGGCATTATCACCCCAACGTCAGGTCATGCTCAGGTGGCCGGGCTGCGCCCCGACCAACAGCCTGAGCGCCTTCATGAGATCGTCGGACTCCTCACCGAGTCCCCCGGCTTCTATGACCGCCTCAGCGCCCAGAGGAACCTCGAATATTTCGCTGGATTCTATGCCGGATTGGAAATTGACACCCGGATTGAGAAATATCTCAGGCTCATGGGGCTGTGGGAAAGAAGACAAGACAGGGTGGGCACCTTCTCCAAGGGAATGAAGCAGAAGCTAGCCCTCGCCAGAGCCTTGCTACATGAGCCCAAGGTGCTTTTCCTCGATAAGCCGACGGCCGGGCTGGACCCCGAGGCAGCGCAAGAAGTGAGGGAAATGATCACGGCGCTGAGTGCAGAGGGTCGCACCATCTTCCTCTCCACCCACAATCTCGCTGAGGCAGAACTGCTCTGCCAGCGCATTGCCGTTATCCGTACCCAGCTACTCGCCCTGGACACTCCCGAGAACCTTCGCCAACGCCTCTTCAGCCGTCAGGTGGTAGTGCGGCTTGAAACCGTGGAAAGCTCCATTGTGGACGCTGTGGAAAAGCTGGACTTCGTCCGGAAGATTACCCGTGATGCCAATCAACTCCTTTTAGAGCTTGCCGATCCGGAGAAGAACCGTCCCGAGCTGGTGAAGTGCATAGTAGATGCTGGGGGAAGAGTGATGGCTGTGTCTGAGGAGCGTCACTCCCTGGAGGAGGTTTACTTTAGCCTGATCAGGGAGGAGGCAAATAATGACTCGTAGGCGCATTCAGAACGTTCTGAGAAAAGAGTGGGTGGTGATGCTCTCCGATCTCAACAGCACGCTGTTCATTACTTTGCTGCCCCTCCTGATTGTGGGGCAGGTCATTCTTATCATCTGGCTTATTATCGAGTTTGGCGGCGAGGGCATTATAACAAACACTGTTTTCGCCACCAGCCTTGATAAACTTAGACAGGCGCTCCCCTCAGTTTCAGGGCTTCCACTCGTGGAGCAATTCCAGGTTCTACTACTAAGCCAGTTCAACTTCTATCTACTGCTCATCCCGACGATGATTGCTATGAGCTTCGCCACCTTCAGCGTTGTCGAGGAGAAGATGTCTCGCAGCCTGGAGCCCCTTCTGGCGACGCCAGTAAGAACCTGGGAGCTTCTACTGGGTAAGGCCCTTTCCGGTGCCTTGCCAGCACTCCTCATCACCTGGGTATGTGCAGGAATCTTCCTGCTCTGCATGGTGGGCTTAGGATGGGGGCATCTGCTCTATCTAGTGCTCACACCTTCCTGGTTTTTCTCCCTGTTTCTTCTTACCCCAGGGGTGGCACTACTGAGCTTCTTGCTGGGAATCATCGGCTCGTCCCGGGCCAAGGACGCCAAGAGCGCCCAGAACGTAGCCTTAGTAATCGTTCTCCCCGTCCTGGCGCTAATTGGCATTCAAGTTTCCGGGGTCGTCTGGTTCACTCCCCTTTTAACCCTGGCCCTCGCATTGGCCATCGCTATAGCAGACATCTTCGTCCTGCGCATTGCCACCAGCCTTTTCCAGCGGGAGTCTATCGTAGTCAACTGGCACTAGGCTCGAACCTGAACGTCATAGCCGTCGCGGGATGTACTTCTAAGTCCAGTGAGCAGCGGCCTGAGATGAGCCGCGACCTCCTGATGCTGTGGGGTCTGAGGCCACGCATTAGCTTGCTCCTCTGTATCCCAGATATTCATAATCATAAATATCCCGCTCGGTTTGGTCATAAGGTATGCACCTTTGAACCCTGGCTGGCGAGATGCCACAGGTACTTCCTCCTCCTTGAAGATTCGCACTAGCTCATCTAGGTTCTCAGGAACAGCCTGATAACGAGTTGCTATACAATACATGTAACCTCCTTTCCGTCTTGCATCCAAGAATCTTCGCTCAGCTTGCGCTGCCACAGGAGTCAGTGCCATTAGTTGTCTAAATACGATTGACGCTACGGCCCCTGCACTGGTGCTACCAAAAGTCTAGAATAAAAGAGGAACTATAGGCTCAAGTATCAAACGCTTGTTCCAGCACCCTCCCTGTTTATATATGCCGCCACAGCCAGGGGATGGCTACAAAGGGGGACTGTTCACGGAGAAATTTTTTAGAAAATAACAGCTTGTGGAATGACGACAGCATGCTAGCAACATGTTAGTGCATTGTCAATAGGGCGAAAACCGAGTGGCTCCAGCCACTATGTGCCTAATAGATTTCGATGACAAAACGAACGAACGTACCTCGACGATGAATGAATATATCGCTAATCTATGCAATCTACATTTCACTTCTGTTTATCCCCACAACACTATCTAAGGGTTGGCTGCCTTGACCATCAGCAAACGAAGATGTACTATTGTCGCAGAAAGGGAAGAACCAGGCTCTGCTGTGGAAGGCTGATGTGGAGAACGTCGGGGAAGACTTAATTGAAAGGGCAGCCAGGGACTTGATGGAAAGCACCTATGCCATCGCCTT
>CAZYLE010000058.1:0-1614 GCA_964648675.1 uncultured Dehalococcoidales bacterium | reverse complement strand
GACCAAGCACCCCGATGCAGAAAGGAAAGCCTACCGCAGCTACGAGAAATTCGTCGAAGACCCCAAGGGATGGTGGGAGGAAAGATTATCCGCACCGATAGGCCTGATGGGTGACCTGGAAAAAGCGATGCCCAATCCCAGCCACCATGCCCTGGCCGAATTAGAGAAGATGGGCATCCTGAAATGGCTTATTACTCAGAACATCGATGCCCTTCATGAAAAGGCGGGAACGAAAAACCTTCTGGAATATCATGGCAGTCGCATAAAGTTGAGATGCATGTCTTGTGGTGAGAGGTTTAGTCGAGATGAGTTTGACCTGGAAAAACTGATGGCGGAGAACCAGTTGCCGCCTCTTTGCCCAAAATGTGACGGAATAATGAAGACCGATACCGTTGCCTTTGGCGAGCCAATTCCCTCAGATGTTGCCCATCGCAGCCTGGAAGAGGCGTGGAGATGCGATTTAATGCTAATTTGCGGCACATCGGCTGTGGTCTATCCCTTTGCCAGTTTACCGAGAGTAGCCAGGCAAAGGAGAATCGATAGAGAACAGCAGACCGAAAGTGGTCTACATGCGGTAAAAAAAGCCGCAGCGGTGACTATAATTGAGGTAAATGCAGACCCAACCCCCCTGACCCATGAGGGGGTATCGGACTACCTGATTCAGGGGAAAACCGGGGATGTCTTGCCTCGGTTAGTCGAGTTAATAAAAAAGCACAGATAATAACGATAAGGGAAAACTGACATAAAGAGGATGATTTTGGACTAGGCCGATCCTTGATGATCCAAAACTAAGAATACGGAGGGATAAATGATAATTCTGACAATCGATGATGTGGAGGTTAGAGCCCAGGATGGCTCAACCATATTGGCAGCGGCTAGACATGTGCCTGGTGTAGGTAAAATACCAACACTATGCCATAGTGACTCCCCAGCGATGGAAGGCGTCAAACCAGCCCGGGCTTGCCGAGTTTGTACCGTCGAAATAGTAGACGCTGGTAAGTCCAGGTTTTCTCTGGCTTGCATCACCGCAGCAAAAGATGGAATGATAGTGTACACCAATTCTGAAGGAGTCAAGGAGCGACGCAAAGAAATAGTCAGCAAGCATCTAGCCAGATGCTCTAAGGTAAAAGTAGTCCAGGAGTTAGCGAAAGAGCTAGGTATCACCGCACCAGAAGGCGAATTGGAGGAAGAGGAATGCATTCTTTGTGGAATGTGCGAGCGGGCCTGCAGCGACCCAAGGGGAATGGGGATGAAAGCTATAACCCTGGTGAAGAAAGATGACATTTCCTACTACGAAGTTGACACTGAGACCTGTTTTGGTTGTGGTGATTGTATGATAGCCTGTGCCCTCGGCTCCATCACACTGAATGGGACGGCGGTACTACCCAAACCTAAGGCGCTCGCTGGTAAAAAGTAAGAGGTTTCTTTTATATTTAAGGAGAGGCTGATGGATTCAGCCTCTCCTGCTTTATTCCAAATGATAGAAAAGCGAAACAGCCCTCCTACCCTCATCTTTCCCACCTTTATAAATGGGGCGTCTTATCTACTTTTATAAAGAGGCGTCTTCCCCACTTTTTTAAAAGGAGCGTATTTCCCCCTTTCTTAAAGGGGGTA
>CAZYLE010000057.1:2648-8746 GCA_964648675.1 uncultured Dehalococcoidales bacterium | reverse complement strand
CTTCTTGGTGGAAGTGGCACCGGAAGACGAGTCTCAGTTTGAAAAAGCGATGAAAGGGGTAGATTTTGCTGCGATTGGCAAAGTAAAAAGCGATGAAGGATTCGAGGTTTATGGCATTAATGGGTTGAGCGTGCTTTCGGCTTCTATTACAGAGCTAAAGGAAGCTTGGCAGAAACCTCTTCGCTGGTAGGGTCTAATGGCAAATGTAAAGACACTTATGTTGAAAGCTCCGGGGACAAACTGTGATGTTGAGACGACGTTTGCCTTTGAGCAGGCTGGAGCACAGGTAGAGTCAGCACATATAAATGAACTCCTCCGTCGCCAGAAACTCCTTTCCAATTATCAGATACTGGTAATACCCGGTGGTTTTACCTATGGCGATGATATCTCAGCAGGCAAGATTCTGGCAAATGAAGTAAGGCTTAAGCTTGGAGATGATATCCACAGGTTTGTTGAGGATGGAGGACTTGTCTTGGGGATTTGTAATGGCTTTCAGGTCCTGGTGAAAGCTGGCATTTTATCCAGTTCAACCGAGGAAGGCCCTCCGCCACTAAGCCTGGCAGGTAATGATTCGGGGAGGTTTGAATCTCGCTGGGTATACCTCCGTGTCAATCAGGCAAGTACATGCATATTCACTCAAGGAATAACTGCAATGTATCTTCCTGTTGCCCATGGAGAGGGCAAATTGGTTGCTGAACCCGGAATACTGGACGACATAAACGTTGTCTTACAGTACGCTGATGAGACAGGCAACACTGAAGCAGGCTATCCTTATAACCCAAATGGCTCGGCAAATAGCATAGCTGGCATCTGCGATGATTCAGGTCGCATCTTCGCTATGATGCCACATCCGGAACGTTTTATTCGCTGGACTCAGCATCCAAGATGGACAAGAGAACCCAAGAGGGAATATGGGGATGGCTTCCGCGTTTTCCAAAACGCTGTTCAGTGGGTTAGAAGCGCGTAAATCCACAATGTGTTCGTGGATTCTACCCCAAGATTCTCTCTACCTCTGCTGCATCCAGGTCTGAGACAAGTGGAATACCGCTAACTCTGGCGGCCTCTGGAGTCAGCGCAGCGATGTCGTTACGAGTTATGTGCTCAATAGCGAACTTGCGGGAGCCGCTCATGATCTGGCGCAGACCCTGAGCAAGGCGCTCGTAGTAAGTATACAGTCCGATAGCTGAGGTTGGTATCTTATCATAATCTTTGCCATACTCTCTCTTAAGTTCCTCAGCAGTAATAAAGATAGCTTCCCTGGTCTTACCAAATCGCTGCATGTAAACAGGAAGTTGCTCGCTGTGTATCGCTTCGCCAATTGTCTTACCAACCATGACCGCAGCGAGAGGTGATCTTGCCATGCCTATCGCTTTAACATAGGGAGCACAAAGTGCCAACCCCTTAAATATCTGGTCTTCCAAAACAAACCCGCCTGCAAGTAGAATGTCAGGCACGTATTCACCTTTTTTGGCCAGACGATCACAGCATTTGTAGAGTAGCGACCATAGTTCGATACCGGGCACACCCCACTCGTTCATCATACGCCACGGGCTCATGCCGGTTCCACCACCTGCGGCATCAACGGTAAGATAGTCGACGTTGGCTAGGGAGCAGAACTTGACTGCACGAGCGAGATCCGCGGGCCTGTAGGCGCCGGTCTTTAGTGATATGTATTTGGCACCGTCCTTCCGCAATTGACTGATAGTCTCGACAAAGCCCTCTTCGGTAACCATCCCAACTCGTGAGTGTCTCTCAAACTCAGTAAACACGCCTTGATTGAACTCGTCTATATGGGCTGGTTCAAGCGGGTCAGGAAGAACAATGTAGCCTCTTTTTTTGAGCAGCTGTGCCTTCTTGAGGCTATTGACTTTAACCTCACCGCCTATGTCCTTGGCTCCCTGTCCCCATTTTAGCTCCACCACGTCCGCCCCGAGTTTCTCTATGGCATACTGCAGCACACAAAGGCGGCTGTCTTCGATATTTGCCTGCACGATAATAGCTCCATAGCCATCACGCTGCCATTCCTTGTAAAGCTTTACGCGGCTCTCGAGCTCAGGTGAGCGAACCACTCTTCCCTTCACTATCTCCGATTCGTTGTCCATTCCACACACATTCTCACCGATGGTGAGATGTGTGCCTGACAGTGCCGAACCGATGGCTAAACCTTCCCAGTTCTGCTTGGCGATATTGGTAGAACCGAGACCAGCAACGCCGAAAGGAAGGCGCAGCTTGATCCCCTTATCGTGGCCTAGCCTTGTCTCAAGGCTGACATTTGGAAAGATAGCCTTGTCGGAGTCTTCTTCTATACCGACAGCGCCGACGGTTGTACCCATTATATTGAAGTGGGACAAATCGATGGGGTAGGCTTTCTGTGATGCGGTAGTGATTATTCCGAACGGTTGTGGGTAGATAACCTCGTGACCACGGTACGCACTCTTACCAATCTCGCACATACCGATACAGCCTTCGACGCAGGTAACACACATTCCACTTATCGGGCACCAGTCACCACCCGTCCTGTTCTTACTCAATGTAGCGGCTGTTGCGTTATATCTTGTCAGTGTCATCTATGACCTCCTTCTACCCTTTTCTAGGATACTTTATATATTTTGCATCGCAAAATTAGTAGACTTTGTGGCCATGTGGGCCCACGCTTTCTGAACATCCTGTGCATATGGGGCAAGTCTCTACAGGTGCGAGGTTCTGGCATCCTCCGCAAAGGCCATCTATGAGGTTCCCCGCTGTACAAGCTCGTTCGCAAACCGGGCATATCCATTCACAGCCGCCGCAGTTGCGACACTCTTCCGGAGTGATATCAAAAGCGGTTGCCACCCTCCGTGACGTGCCGCGGCTGACGAATCCGATGCCACCTGATTTCATTTGCTCTTTGCAATAGCGCACGCAGAGTCCGCATAGAATGCAGCCCCTGTCCTTTATCTTGAAGCGAACCTTATTTATGCCCATATTTGCCGCCATGTCCTGCAGCGTTTTGGAGTTTGGGCACGAAGCAAGCAACAGTTCGACGATGACCTTACGCGTCTTCCGCACCTTGTCTGAGTTGGTAAGGATTACCTGTCCCTGCTCCGCCGGCAGCGTACAGGATGCCTCCAGAGATGAGCGGTTGCCTTTAATCACTTCAACTATGCAGACACGGCAGGCGCCATAGGGGCTGAGACCGGGATGATAGCACAGAGTTGGAATCACAATACCCATTTCCTGTGCTGCTTCAAGAACTGTAGTCCCCTCCAGCACCTTTGTTTTGATTCCGTCAATGGTCAGTTCAACCATTTTTTCCCCTTTTAAAAAACTGTGACTGCATCGAACTTGCAACTATCACGGCAAAGCCCGCATTTGATGCACTTATCCTGATCGATTAAGTGCAGCTTTTTCTTCTCGCCTGATATTGCACCCTGCGGGCATTCTCTGGCGCATACGCCACAGCCGGTGCATTTCTCCTCATCTATGGTGAACGTAATGAGCGCCTTGCACACACGTGCTGGGCATCGTTTCTCCTTTATGTGAGCCTCATATTCGTCACGAAAATACCTGATGGTTGAGAGAACTGGATTGGGGGCTGTGGCACCGAGTGCACAAAGAGAGGCCTCCTTTATGACAATACCAAGTTCCTCCAGAAGCTCGATATCTTCTTCTTTGCCATGCCCTTCCGTTATGTCAACTAAGATATCCAGCATTCTATCCAGTCCCTCACGACAAGGCACGCATTTGCCGCAGGATTCCTCAGTGAGAAACTTGATGAAGTATCTCGCCACATCCACCATACAGGTGTCTTCATCCACGACTATCATTCCACCTGAACCCATCACTGAGCCTGCCTCGACGAGCCTATCGAAATCAACGGGCAGATCGAGCAGGCTCTCCGGAATACAACCGCCCGATGGACCACCTGTTTGAACAGCTTTGAATCTCTTGCCGTTGGGGATTCCGCCACCGATGTCGTAGATCATTTCTCTGAGTGTAATGCCCATCGGTACTTCAACCAGCCCCGTATTGTTTATCTTGCCCACTAGAGAGAATATCTTGGTGCCCTTACTGCCCTCAGTCCCTATTTGTGAGTACCAATCAGCACCGCGGTTGATTATAAGAGGCACGTTCGCCCATGTCTCGACGTTATTGAGGTTAGAGGGCTTACCGTTAAGTCCGCTCTCCACGGTATGGATGTGCTTGGGGCGCGGCTCACCTATCTTACCCTCCAGTGAGGCCATGAGCGCAGTCGATTCACCGCAGATGAAGGCACCTCCGCCCCGCGAAATCTTGATATCGAAGTCGAAGCCGGAGCCGAGAATGTTGCCGCCAAGGAGGCCGTATGCTCTTGCTTGCTCCAACGCTATGCCAAGATTATTCACCGCAAGGGGATATTCATGTCGTACATAGGCATACCCGTAATGCGAGCCTATGGCATATGCGCCGATTATCATTCCCTCTATGATGCTGTGAGGGTTTCCTTCGAGGAGACTTCTGTCCATATAGGCACCAGGGTCCCCTTCATCGGCGTTGCAGATGACATAGCGGATGCCATCTGAGGATGGAGCATTGTGGCAAGACTCCCACTTTCTACCTGTGGGAAATCCCCCACCACCGCGCCCGCGCAAGCCGGATTTCTTGATTTCTTCAATCACCTCTTCTGGCTCAGTCTCAAACAGCACTTTGGACAGAGAAGAATAACCACCAAGGGCAATATAGTCTTCGATTTCACGTGGATCTATGAGTCTATTGCTATCAAGTAAAAGCCTATTCTGCTTACTATAGAAGGGTATATCCTGCTCATGTATAACCTTCTTCCCTGTAGAAACATCTGTGTAGAGAAGTCTCTTAATGACTTTATTCTTGATTACTGACTGAGAGATGATCTCTGGAATATCGGCAGGGGTAACTTGTTGATAGATAATTCTTTCAGGATATATGACCACTACAGGCTCTATTTCACAGAAGCCGTGGCATCCTGTTAATCTGACATCAACGGAGTCCTTTAGGGCTAGGTCACTTAGTGTTGTGGAAATAGCTTGTGCAACTTCCGCGGCGCCGCGCGCAAGTCCACATGTTCCGACACTGGTAACAATACATGCTTGGTTTGGGTCGCGCTGGCTGAGTATCTTTGCCCGCAGTTGTTCTAATTCGACTGCTGTACCCAGCTTCTTTTTACGTCTCGTCTCTCTGGGCACTTCTACCTATTTCCTAATGACTTTCTTCACCTTCCCGGGGCGCATCTGTCCGTGGTATACGCTGTCCATAACCACGATTGGTCCCAGGGCGCATGCTCCAAGGCAGTTGACCGTCTCCAGTGTGAACTGCATATCTTCGGTTGTCTCGCCAGGCTCGATGCCAAGTCGCCTTTTTACTTGGTCGAGCACAGCAGGAGCACCTCGCACATGGCAAGCTGTGCCCAGACAAACGCTAACTATGTGTTTACCGCGTGGCTTTAAACTGAATGCCCTGAAAAAAGTAGCCACCCCATAGACCTGTACCAGTGGAAGATCCAACTGAGTAGCTACTGTTCTCAGGGCATGTTCCGGTAGATAATTATATGCGGATTGTATATCCTGGAGTATAGGAATTAGGCTGTCACGACTAGCGCTGTAGTCACCAACTATTGTTTTTACTTTTTCACTTTCGGTGTCCAGCGTTTATCAACCTTTCAACAAATCTTCTCGGCAGAGACTGTACGAGGCATCTATTGGGGACTGGTGCTGCTCCTTTTCCGTGCAGCATAATGATACAGCATCTGACTATTATTGTCAAACCATTTTTACTCTTATCCAAGATATCAGTTTTGGCGGTGCTAGTTACGAATCAGAACTTGCCATACGACCAAGGTGACACGGATAAAATCTCATTTCAAGGCTATATAAGATGGATAATGCAGGTAAGCTGTAAAATGTATGTTGGGTAAACAAGCACAAAACCTTGAACTTGTTATTGAGACATAGTAGAATCAGCCTAACGACGGGGCGCGGATCAGGCATAAGACTAACAAGATGACCCCGAAGTGACCTTATCGGTTTCTCTTTTTGCTGAAGCCGGATGTGGGCCGTTAGCTCAGGGGTAGAGCACCTGACTTTTAATCAGGGTGTCCGGGGTTC
>CAZYLE010000057.1:1944-2638 GCA_964648675.1 uncultured Dehalococcoidales bacterium | reverse complement strand
TCGCAACAGTGGTGGAGAGGGAGAAATAGGTCGCTGCAAATCTGCAGTGCCTAGGCGAGACTGCTTGAAGCTAATAGAGGAAGATGCTACAATCGACGTGGGTGAGCCGTTAGCTCAGGGGAAGAGCACCTGACTTTTAATCAGGGTGTCCGGGGTTCGAATCCCCGACGGCTCACCACACGCTCAGGGGGACACCCTGATTACCACTCATTACGCCCCCGATTAGCCCCCGCTACCATGTTAAGCTGTCAGTGTGAGGAGCATGCCGTGCCTTTGCTCTCCGATGCCCTGACAGCCTACCGCATCTGCGCCAATGCCGAGGGCAAGTCGCCGGCCACCGTGAGGTGGGTGTGCGATGCGGCGCGCTACTTTCGCGAGTTCCTCGGCTAGCATATTGAACTGTGGGCCCCGCCGGAATTAATTACATGTACGTACGCTGGCGAGGGCTATTTTACAGTTTGCCGTGGCTGGCCCCTGAATAAGGTTAGATACATGTGGTCAGCCAGCACAGGGACTTGACAGGGTTTGATAACCATGGTATAATCAATTTTAGTTAAATTAAACCTATCTTGTAAACGGATAAGGACGATTAAACAGTATAACGACAACTAAGGGCCTAAAGGCTGCCATATTATTAGTGATCCAGCGTTCGTCGCTAGATCCCAATCAAAGTGCCGAAGGCACTCATCAAAAA
>CAZYLE010000057.1:0-1934 GCA_964648675.1 uncultured Dehalococcoidales bacterium | reverse complement strand
TTTTGGAGGTGGAACCGCACAATAGAGTTTACCTGAAAATAGAATGGCCCCGCGTGAGGTGGTGACTCAGCGGGGCCGTGGCATCAGGCGCACGCAGCACCCGTATACGTTTGCTCGTATATAACAGAAAAACCAAAAAAGTCAAGAGGCCAGCCGTGCTGTCTGATGGGAGGCGCGGCTGGCCTTACTTATATAACGGTCTTGATGCGGCTAAATTAGGGATGTGGAGAAAAATGAAGAAGGTCATGCTCTACATAATCGTTGGCGTGGTGGTGCTCTTCGCCGCCGCCATAATCTTCGTGGTGCTGTCGCCGGACTACGATGCCAGAATCATCAGGAGCGAAAGCATGAAGCCGGCACTCCAGATAGGCGACGTGGTCATAATGGGACCGGTAGGGAGCATAGGAGATATCGAGCCGGGCATGGTCATCGGCTTTACCCGTGGTGACGCTACCATCGCTCACCGCGTCGTTTCCGTGGAAAAGGGTGGCATACAGACCGCGGGGGATGTGACCGGCGACCCGGACCCATGGCTGGTCCCGTTCTCCGATGTCTATGGCGTTATGCTGTTCAAGATACCTTATATCGGATACGTTTCCAAATACATCCGCACCACCCTTGGCTGGGTACTGCTGATAATTATTCCCGGGGTGCTGCTTCTGGGCTATCTGATGTGGGACCTCTTCCGTAAAAAGGAGCCGAAGAAGGCTGTGCCAGTGAAGGTAAGGGCAAGGGCAAGGGCAAAGCCAAATCCAAAGCCCCGTTACAGTAGTTCTTCAGCAAAAGCCAGGCTGAGAAGGGAACGCCGTCAACGGGCAATGAGCGACTTATAAATGTAGTTGCCTGATTCATCAGGCACAAATAAAACCGAATAGCCTAGAATCTGAAAAGTTGTTTAACAATGTAGTTGCCTGATTCATCAGGCTACCTGGCCCAATAAATTGGGCAGCTACAGGTAAATAGCTGAGAGTCTTAAAAGGAGGTGACTCAAAAGGACAAAAATAGAGTAAGCATAGAGAGAGACCAAGTATAGCAAATCCAAACTAGAAAGGAGGTGATAGAGAATGAAAAAGGTGCTATTTAGTGTATTGTTTATCGCCATGGTGGCCGCAATGATTGGAGCGGGCACATGGGCCTACTTCAGCGACTACGAGACCTCGTGCGAGAACTACTTCGGCGCTGGCGTACTCGACCTGAAGGTGGATGGCGCGGACGATCCGCTGCCGGTGTACTTCAACGATACCTGCCTCGCGCCGTGCTGGGATGATGTGACGGAGATCGTTCTCAGCAACGTGGGCTGCGTCCCCGGCAAGCTGAACATCAAGCTGTTCGATCTGGTGGACAACGACAACGGCTGTACCGAGCCTGAGGCCGATGTCGACACCACCTGCGGTGACCCCGGCGCCGGAGAGGGCGAGCTGTCGCAGTACATGTGGGTGGAGATCAAGGCTGACTGCGACGACAGCGGCGACTACGAGACGCTGGTAGCCGAGGGCACGGTCTTCGACATAGCCAACATCGACTACTACTTCTGCGACTGCATCATGACCCCCGAGGGTGAAACCGACATCACCGAGGTCCCCATCATGGTCCACTTCTGGATCCCCTGCGAGGTAGGGAACATCATACAGAGCGATAGCATTTCGTTCTGCGTGGAGTTCAGCCTGGAGCAGGAGCCGTGCATGGGCGAGTGCGCTCTCGAGGTCACCGGCTTTGAACAGCCCGACGCCGTGGTCCTGGGCAACCCCTACAACTTCGACGTGCTGGTGCATGCCACCGGTGACATGGCGTGCAGCGGCTGGATCAACGTCGCCATCGGAGATTGGACCGCCTCCAAGTACGTGTCCGACCTGGCGCCGTGCGATACCGTAGCGCTCAGCTTCTCGTGGACGCCCACTGCTGTCGGTAGCTACACCGTGGTTGCCGACGGACAG
>CAZYLE010000056.1:0-8826 GCA_964648675.1 uncultured Dehalococcoidales bacterium | reverse complement strand
ATCATGGAGTTTCGACAGATATGCTACAGAGTATTGACAACCTCCTCTCGTCTGTGTTACCATTCAACGCTAAGGGAAGAAATGAATACCCAAACCGAAAACCGCTACTATTTCTATTTTTGGTATTGGTTTAGCACGCGTCCGCGCGCGCCGGGGAGGGTATTGAGCTAAAACTTAATAGCGAACAGTATTTCGAGCAACTAAAAAGCCCTCCCCGGTGGGAGGGCTTTCTACATATAAACATCTTGGGGGTAATGACAATGAACATCGATTTGGACCAGAGTAGTAGAACCGAAGAAATAGTGTCTACCAGGCTTGACGATGAAATCGTACGCCGGGCGCCGCGCTACTTGACTAGCCGCGAGTATAGGCCGGCAGGAACGGTGGTGGACATAGACGGGGTGAAAGTGGGCCTAACCGAACTGGTAGTGATGGCTGGACCGTGCTCCGTGGAGAGCGCCGAGCAGATGCTGCGCATTGCGCATGAGGTCAAAGCGGCCGGGGCTACTGTCCTGCGCGGCGGCGCCTTCAAGCCGAGAACCTCTCCATATGATTTCCAGGGCCTGGGCAAAATCGGGCTGGAGTATCTGCGAGCCGCTTCGTGTGAGACGGGTCTCAAGGTTGTCACCGAGATCGTTGACCCCCGAGATGTTGAATTAGTTGCCGCGTACGCCCATTGCCTGCAGATAGGCTCCCGAAACATGCAGAACTACCCCCTGTTGAATGAGGTGGGGAGGTTGTCCAAGCCCGTGCTGCTGAAGCGCGGATTGTCCGCCACCTATAAAGAGTTCCTGCTGGCGGCGGAGTATATCATGGCCCAGGGCAACGAGCAGGTGATATTGTGCGAGCGGGGAATCCGCGGGCCCACCAACGAACTGCGCTTCACCCTGGACCTTAACGCAGTCCCTTACCTGAAAGAGCGTACCCATTTGCCGGTCATTGTCGACCCCAGCCACGGCACTGGCAGCGCCCGTCTGGTGCCAGCGATGAGCCTGGCGGCAATCGCCTGTGGCGCCGATGGGCTGATAATCGAGACGCACTACTCGCCTGTGGATTCCATCAGCGATGCCGCCCAGACGATATCGACCGTTGCGTTTGCTGAGCTGATGAAGGATATCGCCGCGGTGGCTAAAGCCGTGGGACGGAAAGCCCCTTCGCCCGTGGTGAGATAAGACAACGCCTAAAAATGGTGTCAACCAGGTAGGGGCGTTCAATTGAACGCCCCTACTGATTAATGCGAACAGCATTACGCCGCTGTACAAGTCGCCTTACCCAATCAGTAACGTTCTCTGCTATCGCTGCCTTGCCCGAATGGGGTAAAATAGGCTATCCGGCGCAGGAGGTGTACATATGCTCGGCGGAGTGGGCGATGCATTTCAGCAAGACACCAAGTACCATCGTGACCAGAGAGAGAAGGGGCTTCTCGACCAGGTTGCCGTCCCGGAACCCTACAAGGAGTATCCCGCCAGCAACAGGATAAAGCTTCTCATCCCTCAACACAGACCTGACATGACCCTGGACGATGCATTGCGCCGCCGCAAGAGCGTTCGGGTCTTTGCCAGGAAGCCGCTAAGCCTGGAGCAGATGTCGTACCTGCTGTGGGCTTCAAACGGGATCCAAAGGATAGAGCGTGGACATGAATTCCGCACCGTCCCCTCGGCGGGCGCACTCTATCCCGTAGAGACCTATTTGGTAGTTCATAATGTAGAGGGGGTGGCGCCGGGCGTTTACCACTATGCGATACGAGAGCACGCCCTGGAAGAGCTACGCACCGGGGACCTGAGGCGGGATATCACCTGCGCGGCGTTGGGACAGAAGATGTGCGCCAATGCCGCCGTGGTGTTTATCTGGACGGCTATTTTCAACCGGTCGAAGTGGAAGTACCGACAACGTGCCTACAGGTACGTCTATCTTGATGCCGGCCACATCGGACATGGCCTGGCCCTGTCGGCGGTCAGCCTTGGGTTGGGGAGCTGCCAGGTGGGGGCTCTTTTCGATGACGATGTGAACCGAATACTGGGTGTGGACGGTATTGATGAAAGCGTTGTCTATATGAGCGTGGTCGGCTACCCCGCCGAAACTGGGTAAAGAATCTACACTAGACCGCAGTGGCAGTGAGGCTATCGGTGGCGCTAACGAATCTTATGATCTCGGCGAAGTTGTTGATTCTCTCCAGATTGGTTGTCTCGATAAAGCCATCGTAGGTAAGGTTTATCCACGGCTTACCGTATGCAGCGCAGAACTTCTCTGACATAGCGGCCACAATCCCCCCTGGCATGCAGCCATGCGGCATTACCGATATGACGCCGGCGAACCGGGGGTTCTCCATCCACTCAACTCCAGACCCTATGCTGAGGACCGCCTCGCTACCACATATGGGAGAGAGATACTCGGCAGAGAACGACAGTATTTCCTTTGTTGACGGCTCTCCCATATGAGGCAAGCCCTCGAAGGCAGTAGCCACTTTCTCCTCATCGGTCCGCAGCAGGCGCTTCCGTATGAGACCAGACAGGACCTTTTTAACATTCCTGTCCCACACCCCGTCCTCTATATTGCGGTGCTGGATGTACTTTATCCACTCCCCAACGGACGAGACGATGACTTCGAGCCCTGCCTTCTCACATTCTCTCACCAGATAGCCGTTGCTGAACTCATTGGACCGCAAGAAGATCTCACCGTTAATCGCCACCAGAGGTCTTTCCGGCTTGTCCGGGTCAACCGCAGCGCCGAATGCGGAAACCGCGTCCCTCAGGATATCGTAAAACTCTTCTCTCTTCCTCATACGGTCGGCAACCCTGGCGGTGTATTCCGCAAAGAGTTTATCCGCCTGTCCCGGCGTCCGCTCATAGGGGCGGGTGCGCCATACAAGCCTTTGCAGGTAATCAAAGGCAACAAGGCCCCTCCACGCCAGACGCTCAAATGCGGGGCCAAGGCCCATGTCACGATAGGCGTTGTTCGATATAGTGGTACGTATTGAAAGATCAAAGCCCATCTCCCTGAATACCCTGGCCTGCTCCACAACATACTTGCCAAAGCGGCACGGCCCGAAGGCGCTGGGCATGAATCCCTCGAAATGCTTCAGGTCAACGCCGCCGTTTTCGTGGAAGAACCTCAAGAAATCGCCGAGGGTCACCCGGTAGGGCAGGCACTCCGTTCCCCGAGTTACCTTGTTGCTATAGAGGAGGGACTGCTCATCTGAAGGGGGAAGCACGGAGGCCCTGACGCCAAAGGCTTCCATTGCTGCTGCTAGAGCCTCGGCGCCGGGCGCCATCCTCGGTACCAGAATCGTTTTCTTTGAGGCCAAGGCCACCGGGGCCGAGCGATAGGCATTATCGTCCCAGCCTTTAGCCTGGCCCGTGGAGCGGGCAAATGCCTTAATGGTATCGACAAAGGCCTCAATGCGGGTAACGATGCCGGCCTCGGCAGCATGCTCATCTATCTCCAGTTGACCCAGCGGCTTGCCCCCCATGATGTCTTCAACGATATTGATTATGAAGGTGTTGGGGCCACACCCAAAGTTCGTCAGCAGCAGCCCATACAGGGATGAGTCTCGCTCAGTTATGGCACTGCCAGCTATATGCTTGCTTTCATAGTACCAGTACGGGCGATCCGAGTATTCATAGATGTTTACCGAGCTAAGCGGTAGATAACTAAGCGGTATCGGCACGACACCAAGCTGGGCAAGCTTTTCAGCTATGCCGAGGTTGGCCCCTGAATCCTGCGACATATAGGAACGGGCAAGAATCACAACGCCCAACTGGTTATTCTGGCGAACTTGCTGTAGTAGCTTCTTCCCCTGTTCCACTTCGGCTGCCTCAAATTCTCGTTGTGCCTTAATGCCGGCAATGGCGGCCTTCCTCCCCTTTCTCCTGCTGAACCCCATCTGCACTGCACAGTCGGCAAAGCTGTTTATCGTCAGGTCGTCGCCCCTGCTGAAATCGATGGTAGGTATTAGCAGCTCCTTACCCAGTTCCAGAGCCTGACGTATGATGTACGGGGACGCCTGCACTAGGGGGCAGGCATACTTCTGGTTCTCATCTCCCTCCTTAACCCCCATGCGGATAGCGCTTGGGTAGAGAATGTAGTCCACATCTTTGAGACTTTCCGCATGCCCGTGCAGCAGCTTAATAGGGAAACAACTGTCGGCATAGCTCAGCTCAACAGCTTGCTCCATGATTTGTTTAGTGGTCTTGCTGGAAAGGACAACATTGACCCCCAGCGCGTTGAGGAAAGTGATAAGCATTGGTGCGTAGTCATATACTATCAGCGCCCGGGGAATCCCGACCGTTAGTCCTGTTCCAGCCTTTTCCCTGTAGTCCTCAAACAGCAGCTTCTCACGCTCATCGAAAGCGGTCACCATCTTTTCCCGGCTAATGGTGCTGTCGAAGAGGTCGCACCTGCTGCCGTAGAAAGTTGGCTTTTCACCGGGTATCTCCATTCGGCTAATGGTGCAATTCATGTCGCATATCTTACAGGTGAAGGTGGTAATCTTGGGATTGCTGTCAATTACGTTTTGAAATCCTTTGAATTTCGAGTCCTTGCCACCAAGCTCCTCTTTCGCTAATAGTGCCGCACCTATTGCCCCGCTGACCTCCTTGTGTTCGGGCACAATCGTAGTCTTTCCCTCAAGTGCCCGCTGAAACGCCGAAACAACGGCATCGTTATAGAATACCGCTCCAGTCAGTATTACCTTGTCGCCCAGTTTCCTGTTGCCCAGGACCTTGGAGAGGTAGTTTGCCGCAATCGAGTTAGACAGGCTGGCGGTTATCACCTCTATGGGCACGCCCTCCTGCTGCGATGAAGCGACCGCCTGCCCCATAAAAGCGGCACACCTTGAACCCAGGTCGATGGTATGTGGCGCATTAAATGCTAGAGCGGCGAACTCCCCGTCTTGAACATGAACGCCAAGCTGTTCGGCTAGTTCATCGATGAAGCTCCCAGTCCCAGCGGCGCATGCCTTGTTCATCTGGTAGTCGACAACAACGCCATTTCGCTTGATAACCAGCTTCGAGTCCTGGCCACCAACCTCGATAATGTCTGCCTCAGGGTCTATATCTACCGCCGCTCTCGTCTGTGCCGTGATCTCATTCTTTATCAAGTCGGCGCCAACAAAGCTGCCAACCAGATACCTTCCCGAGCCGGTGATGCCCACTCCAGCTATCCTGGCATTATCGCCAATATGTGGCAGCAGATTGCGAAAAACCTGCTTGATGGCTTCGACAGGCCTCCCCGCCGTCATGAGGTAGTTCTTTGCCATCACCCGAGTGCCCGATTCGTCAAGTATGACTGCCTTGGTGCTGGTGGAGCCAATATCGATGCCAAGATAGCCGGTAAACGGCCCCTCGATCTTCGGTGCCGTCCAATCGTCATGCTGGGTTACTTTTTCCAACCTCGGTGTTTCAAAATAGTGTCGCTTGGCATCTGCCTCGGGTAAAAGGCTCACTGTAGAGGTCTTTCCACTTTCCATCGCAAGTAAGGCAGAACCCAAAGACTCGATGTAGCTGTAATTATCGGGGATAATAATATCCACCTGATGCCTATTTCTGGCCGAGGTCGCCTCGTTGAGAGACTTTAGAATGGCGCCGTTGGCAGCAACGCCGCCAACAAAATAGATTGGCTCGGTAAAAATACCTTTCTTCAGGGAGACGACCATGCGAGCGATGCTCTCACATAAAGCATAGAGCATATCCGCCATCT
This sequence comes from uncultured Dehalococcoidales bacterium, assembly GCA_964648675.1. Lineage (GTDB taxonomy): Bacteria > Chloroflexota > Dehalococcoidia > E44-bin15 > E44-bin15 > DAOUVR01. Next base: position 3,129 of record CAZYLE010000056.1, on the reverse strand, counting down.
GGACGCCCTTCTGTTGAAGGTGAATAAGGTCGGTCTTGGCAAAGACACTGCACCTGGCGGCTATCCGTGGGGGACTTCCTTCGCACTCCAGCGCCAGGCGAGCGAAATCTTCGAGGCTGATGCCAATGCGGTACGCCTGTTGTTCGAGGAACCTTCCCGTGCCGGCGGCACATAGGGGGTTCGATGCTACCTTCCACGGTTTTCTCAGCCCATCCTCGAGCTCTATTACCAGCGAGGTCTGGCCGCCAATCTGCAGGATGGTCTTTGCATCGGGATGAGCATGAAGAAGCCCTGAAGCTATCGCCAGCGAGCTGCTGTATTCCGCCCAGTTTAGCGCCTTGGGTATCACCGCCCTGCCAGAGCCAGATACGCCAGCCGTGACGATATCTTCGAAGTTGAACTCCTGGCCCAGCCTTGAAATAAGTGAGGCGACCGCAGCGTTGGGGCTGGAGGTAATCTTCTCGCTATCATGCTTGACTATAGTATGGTCTTGCTTGATTAGGGCCAGTTTGGCATTGACCGAGCCAATATCTACACCAAGGGAATATTCCATAGCGCGCTATCTACCATTAGCATATTAGCACACTGAATAGCATTCTTTCAACATGCATAGGAAACTCAAAGAACCCTACAGCCCTTTTTGTCATTGCGATTGAAGCGAAGCAATCTCATGTCTTACCAGCCCCTCCCAATGACATTTAAACAATTTGTAGGGTGGGTGTAGCATAGCGAAACCCACCATTTCCATCCAATTAGGAAGGCGGGTTTCATTTAATTACACCCACCCTACCCTACTATGAAGGGAGACCCTTTTATTTCACTTCCCTCTGTCTGCAATTGTTGTAGTTGCCTGATTCATCAGGCATCATTGGCCCAATGAATTGGGCAACTACATTTTATTCGTCGCCCACGAGAGGCGCCTTTGGAGACTGGCGAGGGGAGGTTAGGGTATGTCCTGAGCTTGCCGAAGGGTGGAGGTGAAGCTCAAAGTCTAAATCACAGAACCTCCGCAGGACTATACACCCCGAATACGTCGCGGAACACGTCACATATCTCGCCAAGCGTGGCGTAGGCCCGCACCGCCTCCATGATATATGGCATGAGATTCTCCGTTCCTTCAGCGGCACGGCGAAGGTCGGCTAGCCGCCGCTCCACATCGTGGCTACCCCGCTGGAGCCGCACCTGGTTTAACCGCTCAAGATGCCTTCTCTCGCCCTCGCTATCTATCTCCAATATAGGGATAGCCAGAGGTTCATCGATAACGTAATCATTGACCCCAACCAGGATGCGCTCCTTGTCCTCGATCTCCTGCTGGTAGCGATATGCCGCCTCGGCGATTTCACGCTGGAAGAACCCTCTCTCTATAGCGGGGATGACGCCCCCCAGGGAGTCTATCTTGCGGAAATAATCGTAGCAAGCCCCCTCCATCTCGTTGGTCAGAGCCTCCATCATGAAGCTGCCTCCCAGGGGATCGACGGTGCTAGCCACCCCGGTCTCATGAGCAATGATTTGCTGCGTCCTGAGAGCTATGAGAACAGCCTTGTCGGACGGTAGAGCCCATGCCTCGTCTAAAGCATTGGTATGTAGCGACTGGGTGCCGCCCATAACTGCCGCCAGGGCCTGAAAGGCAACGCGAACGCTGTTTATCTCTGGTTGTTGCGCCGTAAGAGTGCAGCCCGCGGTCTGGGTGTGAAAACGAAGCCACAGAGAGCGCTCGTCCTTGGGGTCATACCGGCTTCTCATCTCCCGGGCCCAGATGCGCCGGGCGGCACGGAACTTGGCAATCTCTTCGAAAAAGTCATTGTGCGCGTTAAAGAAGAAGCTCAGCCTGGGAGCGAATTCATCTATCTTCAAACCCCGCTCTACGCCTGACTGTACGTAGGTCAGGCCATCAGCCAGGGTAAATGCCAGTTCCTGAGCGGCGGTGGCCCCCGCTTCACGAATGTGGTAGCCACTAATACTGATAGTATTCCACCGCGGGAGATGCTTCGTGCCGAACTCAAAGGTATCTACAACGAGCCGCATAGAAGGCTGGGGTGGATAGAGGTACTCGTTCTGGGCGATGTATTCCTTGAGGATATCATTCTGAATTGTCCCCCCCAGACGTTCCATTGGGATGCCACGTTTCTCAGCGGCAACAATGTACATGGCCCATATCACCACCGCCGGGCCGTTGATGGTCATCGATGTGGTCACCTGGTCTATGGGGATGCCATCGAAAAGCACCTCCATATCGGCGAGCGATGAGATAGCCACGCCACACTTGCCAAACTCACCACCTGCCTCCGGGGCATCGGTGTCGTAGCCCATCAGGGTCGGCATATCAAAGGCAACGCTCAATCCCGTTTCGCCATGCTCGAGGAGATACTTGAAGCGCTGGTTGGTCTCCTCGGCGGTGCCGAAACCAGCGAACATACGCATGGTCCACAGCCGCCCTCTATGCCCCGTAGGATGAATACCGCGAACGAAGGGGTATTCGCCGGGAAAGCCTACGTCCGCCAGATAGTCCATCCCGGCAATGTCTCCTGGCGTATAAAGCCGCTTAACGGGTATTCCAGAGGTGGTAGCGAAGCGGTCGCGTCTCTCCCCTGATTGCGATGCCTTCCTCTCCCATTCCATACTGCGCTTATTTATCTGCTCCAACTCTCCACAGTCAAACATGGCACACCCCTCGGCAATCGATTTTCGCCCTCTGAATTATCCGCTTCTGGAAGCGATGCTTGATCTCAATCACACCCCGTATCAGGCCAGCTAAATAGGTAATCCCGTGGTTGGCGCGAGGCCTTTCCGCTCTTGAGGCAATGGTAGATACACGCCTGTCGGTTGTCAAGCTAATTTAGTCGTTAATAAATTCCAGTTATACCCCATACATTCCCTATTATAACTGCTTTACAATATGCCAATGTTCTAACTCACCTACACCCATTGTATGTGAATCTGGTGACATATTCAGTTCTCAACAAGAACTTTTTTGTCATTGCGGTGAGCCGAAGCCCTGAGCGTAGCGAAGGGGAAGCGAAGCAATCTCATCCCCTCTCCCTTCAAGGGAGAGGTAAGGGAGAGAGTGAGAGTAGTAGCAGAGCTCCCCCTCCTTCTAACTCCCTCCCTCCAAGGGAGGGAGTTAGAAGG
>CAZYLE010000055.1:0-8860 GCA_964648675.1 uncultured Dehalococcoidales bacterium | reverse complement strand
CGATTTGCCAGCATCGTATTGACCGTTATCTGAACCAATTCTGGGTTCTCGAAAAATTTGTCGGTGAATAAGTACGACAGCCGTAGCTCGGTGAGTGTATCAGGTCTGACACCCTCCTCGGCCAATTTAAGCGTAGTACCCAAGACGTGCGTAGCCCAGGAATAGGAACCGGCTGCGGTAGTCGCCAGGATCAGGCACCTAACCCGCTGCGGATGTTTCAGGGCAAGCTCCTGCGCAATCATACCCCCCATAGACACGCCTAAAACATGGGCCTTTTCGATGCTCAGCTCATCGAGAAGTTCGGCAGTATCATCGGCCATCATCTCTATTGAATATGGTGTGTCGGGGGCGTCAGTACGCCCCACGCCGCGGTTATCGAAGACTATAACTCGATACTTTTTAGAAAACTCGGGAATCTGAAATATCCAGCTTGTCAGGTCGCTGCCCAATCCCATGATCAGAAGCAGCGGTTCCCCTTCTCCGTGGACCTCGTAATACATATTGATATCGCCAACTTTTACTGTGGGCATTCTACCCTCCTTTTTCAGTGTGGCGCTCTATCTACATCGTGGAGCGTGCGGCGATGTCATGCAGGATGAGGGGCTAGCGAGAGCGGTGGTGGCGTCTTAGGAAATCGAGGATTGCCTTGTTTGCCTCCTCCGCTGCCTCGACAATGTAGCCATGTCCCATATTCTCCAGGATGACGAGTTCGGCATTGGGTATTCGGGAGGCCAGAATCCGGGAGTTCTCAACTGGGACCAGCCTGTCGGCGGTACCGGCTATGACCAGGGTAGGAGCGTTGAGATGGGGCAGCCGGTCACAAGTATCATGGCCCATTATCGCCTGCGCCTGCCGCATGTAGCTATGCAGAGGGGTGACATATTCCACCCGCTGCACTACTATTTGTTCTATGATAACTGGATTGTTGTCGATGAAGTCCTGGCTGAAGAGGAAGGGAAGTGATTCCCTGACCCCCTCCTCCGGTGTCAGCCGCTTCATGCGCTCTACGTCGAAAAGGAACGTCATCGCTTCCGTGTCGGGCCTGATACTGAGGCGGCCTCCACAATTGGTACACCCAAGGATGAGGCTTATTACCTTATCTGGATAGCGAAGGGCAAACTCCTGGGCTATCATCCCTCCCATGGAAACACCATAGATGTGGGCGGCATCTATGCCGACAGCGTCAAACAATCCAGCCACGTCGCCCGCCATCATCTCCATGGTGTAAGGTATATCCGGCTTATCGCTCTGACCAGTACCTCTATTGTCGAAGGTGACTATCTGGAACTCCTGGGAGAAAGTGGGTATCTCAAGGAACCACGAGCGGGAGTCGCTGCCATAGCCATTAATCAACACCAGCGCCTCTCCCTCTCCGATAACCTGGTAATTTACATTGATATCGCCAACCTTTACCATGGGCATTTTACCCTCCTTTCTTTTAGTGTTGCCATCAATCTTCATTTCTGATTACTTGGTGTGAAGTTTAAACTAGCATATTGGGTCTCTCAACTGACGGAGAAATTTGGAAGCGCTACGCTGCAGACAAATACAGAATGGCCGTGTGCAGCACTTTAGGGCAACACGCTAGCACGAATCCAGCAGCCTGTCAAGCTGATGTACTCGACGAGGATATCGGTAACATGCAACCTCTTCCTCACTGTCATTGTCATCTCTATTTTGTATGCCCACATGCCTTGAGACGTGTTACCGGGCGCTGACCAGAGTGGTAGCCTACCCCGATTGTATCGGGGTGCTCTAGGCCTTGTTGGAGCAGATGCTCCAACCTACCCCACTATTTTTTCTCCCTCTCCCTTTAAGGGAGAGGGTTGGGGTGAGGGTGAAATTTCCCCTCCCTCTAACTCCCTCCCGCCAGGGGAGGGAGGACATGTTCCTGCCCTGAGATGTGGTTCTGGTCCGATTGGTCGTAGAAACCCCATAAGAGGGAGAACACCTCTGGATTCCCTTTTTAGCTATCGTTACGAGTTATAAGTGGGGCAATCGTGGGGTAGTCAGTCTCTGAGGCTGGCTCCTAGTTCATGGTGGAGCCTGTCGAAGATCTTTTCCTGCTCTTTATTCACCTCTTCATCGGTGAGGGTGCGACCTGGCGACTGGTAGGCGATTCTGAAGGCCAGGGATTTCTTCCCTGGGGGGACCTGGTCGCCATGATAAACATCGAACAGGGTAATTTCGGCCACCAACGGGAAACGCTCAATGATGCCTTGCACCTTCTTTGCGGGCGTTTCTTTGTCCACAACCAGGGCTATATCGCGAATGGTAGCGGGGAATTTTGGTATCGGCCGATACTGGCGTGGTGCCATGGTGATGTGAACAAGCCGCTCCAGGGCGACCTCGAAGATGTAGATGGGGCGGGATGATATATCGAAGCGCTCGGCCACTCGAGGATGGAGTTCGCCGATAATCCCCACGTCATCGCCGCCGACGATGATCCTTGCTATCCTGCCAGCACTAAAGGCATCATCTTCCGCCGGCTCGAAGGTTGCAGCGGCACCAAGACGCTCAAACAGCGCCTCTACAGTCCCCTTGGCGTCGAAGAAATCGAGCGCCCGACCCTCGTCATGCCAGGAGCGGTCGACACGGGGACCACTGAGCACTCCGGCGAGCATAAAAGGCTCCTCGGGCAGCTCCTCTACCCTGGGCAGATATACCTTTCCCACCTCAAAGAGCCTGATGCTATCTTGGTCATGCTTCTCGTTGGTGGACAGGGCTTGCAGGAGCCCGGGACGCAGGGTGGTTCGCAGGTACTCCTGCTCTGACGTTATGCGGTTGGCAACCTTCAGTGGATTGAGTGCCAAACCGGGAACGGCTTTGCGCAGCGCCTCAAGGCTGGTCAATGAATAAGTGATTATCTCCTGCATCCCGCAGCCAATGAGGATGTCGCTTACTTGTTCTTTCAAAGCCCGCACAGGGTCTGGCTCATGCTCGGGCAACGCCCCACTAGGTAGGGTGGTGGGAATCTCATCGTAGCCAATTATGCGGGCAATCTCCTCCACCAGGTCATCGGCAAGCCGAATGTCGGTACGCCAGTAAGGGATGTCGACGGAGATTTCATCTACGTAAATTGGATGGCAGGTGAATCCCAAAGAAGACAACACCTGTTCCATTTGGTCGAGCCCTATTTCGATACCCAGGACACGCTTGACGCGTTTGGTTGTCAGTGAGATTGGTTTCGTCTCCCTCTTGCCGGGATATACATCGATAATGCCCTTGGCTATCTTGCCACCAGAGAACTCAGCCATAAGCTGGGTAGCGCGCCTCAGCGCGGGCATAGGAAGTTCTGGACTGAGCCCCTTTTCGAAGCGTAGCGAGGCCTCACTGCGGAGTTTTAGCCTTGCCGAGGTGCGCCTCAGGCTGGCTGCATTAAAGTTGGCTGATTCGAGCAAGATCGACGTGGTCTCCTCGGTTACCTCGCTCGCCGCACCTCCCATAACCCCGGCGATAGCCACTGGACCATTGGCATCAGCGATGACGAGCATATCCTCGGTGAGATCACGCTCTATATCGTCAATGGTGGTGAGCCATTCGCCATTTTGAGCAGGGCGCACGATTATCCTTCTCTGGGCAAGCTTTTCGTAATCGAAGGCATGAAGGGGCTGCCCATATTCCAGCATAACATAGTTGGTGACATCGACGATGTTGTTGATGGGGCGCATGCCGCTGGCAAGCAGTCGCTGCTCCATCCAGGGGGGCGAGGGGGCAATCTTGATACCGGTCAACAGGCTGGCGCAGTATCTGGGGCACAGATTGGGGTCAACGATCTCCACTGTCGCTGCTCGCTCTATGGCATCCCCAGGTTCCTCGTAGTACACATCGGGAATGTGCGCCGGTTCTCCAGTCAGGGCGGCAACCTCCCAGGCGATGCCGATGATAGAGAGGCAGTCGGGGCGATTTGGCGTTATATCAAGGTCAAAAATGGCATCGCCGAGGTATTTATCCAGGGCGAGTTCCAAAGGGGCGTCGGGTGGCAGAACCATAATTCCCTCATGCCGATCGGAGATGCCAAGCTCCCTTTCAGAGCAGATCATCCCTTCTGAGGCTATACCGCGAATCTTCGTTTTCTTGAGCTTTACCAGTTTGCCACTATCTGGGTCGATGAGTTGAGCGCCGATGTAGGCGAAGGGGACCTTCTGTCCGACTTCAACGTTTGGCGCCCCACACACCGAGGTGAGACGTTCTCCTCCAAGGTCGACGGTGGCGAGCGTTAAGCGGTCGGCGTTGGGGTGGGGCTCGATGGCGACCACCTGACCAACCACGATATTCTCCCAGCCACCGATTCGCTCTATAGCTGCGACCTCAGTCCCAGACATAGTCAGCTTCTTGCCCAGTTCCTCTGGTGACAGGGTGATATCAATATAATCTCGTAGCCAACTAAGAGGTGCTTTCATAATCTCTCGCTAAAACTGTCTTAAAAAACGGGTATCATTAGAATAGAAGAGGCGAATATCGTCCATGCCATATCTTAGCATGAGTATGCGTTCCAATCCCAAGCCAAAGGCAAAGCCAGTGTAAACATCGGGGTCATAGTTTACTCGCCGCAGCACGTCAGGGTGCACCATCCCTGCGCCCAATATCTCGATCCAGCCGGTGCCAGAACAGAGCCGACACCCCGTGCCTCCACAGGTGAAGCAGTCGATAGCCATCTCCACCCCAGGCTCGACGAAAGGGAAGTAATCGCAACGAAAGCGCACTTTGCGCTCCTCGCCAAACAGGCGTTTGGCAAACTCAAAAAGGGTCCCTTTAAGGTCGGCAAGGGTGATGTTTTCATCTACTGCCAGACCCTCGATCTGGTAGATCATGGATTCATGGGTAGCGTCGGTAGCCTCGTAGCGATAGACCTTCCCCGGAACCACTACCCGTACCGGTGGTCTTGTCCGTTCCATTACCCTGATCTGCATTGGGGAGGTGTGGGTGCGAAGGAGCATCGGCCTCTCGCCGCTCTCGGTATCGATCCAGAAGGTGGAGAACATATCACGAGCGGGATGGTCGGCGGGTATATTCAGCGCCTCAAAGTTGTAATAGTCCCACTCCACCTCAGGCCCCTCTACAACCTGAAATCCCAGGGCAATGAAGATGTCGCATATCTGCCGCACTATCTGGGTGATGGGATGGAGGCGACCCAAGGGCACGGTGCGACCGGGGAGAGTGACATCGATTTTTTCGACCGTTAGCGTTCGCTCCAGCTCCTGGTAGGCTTGTTGCTTAAGTGTTTCCTTCTTTTCCTCATAATGCCGTTCTAAGAGGGCTTTGACCTCATTGGCAGAGGCGCCGACAGCCTTGCGCTCCTCTAAAGGAATTGCTGCTAGTCCCCGAAGGATCTGTGTTAGGGCGCTCTTTTTGCCCAGGTGGCGGACTCGCCAGTCCTCGAGCCCCTTGAGATTTGAGAGGCTGATCAGCTCATCAATTGCATTGGACTTGGTTTGATCTAGTTTATCGAGCATCATCCGTTATTATAGGCTTGCGGTAGCAAATGGGTCAAGCAGAGGTGTTCGTCCAGTCGATTAGTGAAATATCACCTCTCCTTGGGATTTTCTTGGTAGCATTCCGTGCTGTCATTGCGAGACCTTCGCCTTCTGTCATTCTGAGCGAAGCGAAGAATCTCAACATACGGCTCAGGATAAACTCCGCGAAGCAATCTCATCACCGCCCTTTGGGGTTGCTTCCCCCGATAAATCGGGGTCGCAGTGACAAGTGAAACGAGACCCACGACCAAGGTGTCACCTATGTATCTGAATGAGGTAGGCAGAGGTAACAAAAAGCTGATTTGGCTAGTCGCCCAATGTATATGGATACCAGCCAGCAAACCGGGCACAATGGCAATCAGATTGAAAGAAACTAGGCTTCAGAGCTTCCCTTGGCAATGGTCACAAGTTCGGAGAATGCGTTGGGATCCCTCACCGCCATGTCGGCCAGCATCTTGCGGTCGACCTCAACGCCTGCCTTCTTCAGTCCATAGATAAAACTGCTATATGAGAGCCCTGCCTGTCTGGCGGCGGCATTGATGCGAATAATCCACAGCCTTCTGAAGTCACCCTTCCGCTCACGGCGATGACGGTAAGAGTAGCTTAGCGACTTCATCATCGACTCATGGGCCACACGATAGTGGGAGTGCCTTACCCCGCGCTGTCCCCTGGTTAGCTTCAGTACCTTCTTATGACGACGGCGAGTTGTTACGCCAGTTTTTATACGGGTCAACTGGTCCTCCTTTAGGAATAGGGAATGAGCCGGTTTATCCGAGTCTTATCAGTTGAATGCACCGGTAGCTTCTTGTCATAGAGCCTTGTCACTCTTCCTGGCTTCTTTCGCCTCAGATGGCTCTTGCCACCCTTCATGCGCATTAGTTTGCCAGTACCTGTAACATGGAAGCGACGCTTTGCTCCCTTATGAGTCTTCAACTTGGGCATCATTGGAACCTTTCTCAACTTTGTGCTGCTTAGCTGGGGTGAGGATCATTATCATGCGTCTCGCATCCATCTCGGGGGCTTTTTCTACGGTGGCCACCTCTCTCAGCTCGCTGGCAACGCTGTCCAGCATCTCCTTGCCGAGATTGGGGTGAGTAATTTCACGACCCCTGAAGAGCACTGACACCTTCACCTTATCCCCTTCAGCCAGCAGCTTCTTGATTGTCCTAATTTTGAATTCGATGTCATGCTTGCCGATCTTGGGCCTGAATCGGACCTCTCTGAGGAAAACGGACCTCTGCTTCTTCTTTGTTTGCTCGTATTTAAATTTGCCGTAATCAAGGAGGCGACATACCGGGGGATCAGTTTGACGGGCCACCTCTACCAGGTCATATCCTCGCTCCCTGGCTAGCCCCAATGCCTTAACCACAGGCATAACGCCCAACTGCTCCCCAGTTTCGCTGATGAGACGTACCTCTTTGGCGAAAATCTTTTCGTTGACTCGGTAGTCCTTAATTATGTTTCGTCACCTCCCTAACAACACCTTGAGGCTGGCAATATACTATGTCTCTCCAAAAAAATCAAGATGCCTTGTCCTCCGTAGCTTTGTTAACCATAGCCTTAAAAGATTCTATAGTCTGCTCCCCCAGGTCGTCACCGCTTCTTAGCCTCACTGAGACCGTAGCATTCTCTACCTCTTTGTCCCCTATAATCAACATGTAAGGAATCTTCTGCAGTTGCGCTTGACGAATCTTAAGGTTCATCCTCTCAGGGCGGGTGTCTGTATTACAGCGTATCCCGCTGTCCTTGAGGTCCATTTCTATCTGAATGGCGTAGTCCAGATGTCGATCCGCTATGGGTATCACCATCGCCTGAACCGGTGCCAACCAAACGGGAAAGGCTCCAGCGTAGTGCTCGATAAGGCAGCCAAAGAACCGCTCCATGCTGCCCAGAACGGTGCGGTGCACCATAACCACGGTATGCTGTGCCCCATCCATATCCACGTAGGTAACGTCAAAGCGTTGTGGAAGGTTAAAATCGACTTGTGTAGTGGGACCTTGCCATGATCTTCCCAGGGCATCTTTCAGGCCAATATCGATCTTGGGACCGTAAAACACCCCCTCCCCCGGGTCCACTCTATAGGAGATCCCGAGGCGTTTGAGTGCTCTCTCCAGGGTCTGTGTAGCCTCATCCCACATCTCTAGCGTGCCGGCGTACTTCTCTGGCCGGGTGGAGAGTAGCACTTCATATTCCTCGAAGCCGAACGTGCGCATCATGAAAAGGGCGAACTCCACTACCCCAACCACCTCATTTTCTAGTTGGTCAGGGCGGCAGAAGATATGGGCGTCGTCCTGGGTGAAGCCCCGCACCCTGGTCAAGCCATGAAGCACACCGGAGCGCTCATAGCGGTAGACTGTACCCAGCTCCGCCCACCTGAGGGGAAGCTCACGATAGCTCCTGAGCCTGCTCTTATACATGAGGATATGTGCATTGCAGTTCATTGGCTTGATTAGATATTGGTGCCCCTCGACTTCCATTGGTGAGTAGAGGTGCTCTTGATAAAATTCCCAATGCCCGCTGGTTTTCCACAGGTCGACCTTTGCGATGTGAGGAGAATAGACAATGGCATATCCCCTTTTTATGTGCTCTTCGATCCAGAAATGCTCAATGATGCGGCGAACAACCGCTCCCTTGGGATGCCAGTGTACCAGCCCTGGACCTGCCTCCTCATGAAAGCTGAAAAGGTCAAGTTCCACCCCTAGCTTTCTATGGTCTCTCCGTGCCGCCTCAGCAAGCTTTTCCAGGTGTTTGGCCAGCTCTTCATCGCTATCGAACGCGACGCCGTAGATTCTCTGAAGCATGGGTCGTTTCTCATCGCCCCGCCAGTAGGCTCCAGCGATGTTGAGCAATTTGAAGACCTTGATCTCCCCTGTGGAGTTCACATGAGGTCCTTTGCATAAATCGGTAAAGGCGCCCTGGCGATATATGGTCACCTTCTCGTCGGGGATTTCTTCGATGAGTTCAAGCTTATAAGGCTGATTGATAAAGATGCGCTTTGCCTCCTCCTTATCCACGTCCTCCTTAAAGAAAGGGACATCGGCGGCGATGCTCTCGGCCATCTTCGCTTCGATTATAGGGAGATCGTCCGGAATAAGAGAGCGAGGCAGGTCGAAGTCATAATAGAATCCATCCTCAATGACTGGCCCGATGCCGAATTTAACCTCGGGGAATAATGACTGCACCGCCTCAGCCATCACATGTGAGGCTGAGTGCCGTACTCGCTGAATCTTCTCGCCCTGGGCGCTGTCACTGCCAGTAGCCATCGTCTCCTTCAAGTGTCAAAATAAGAACCTCCATCTCTACCGAGATAGAGGCTTGATCGAACAATGCTAGTCAAAAGCATGGTGGGCGGTACTGGACTTGAACCAGTGACCTCTGCGATG
>CAZYLE010000054.1:7600-8916 GCA_964648675.1 uncultured Dehalococcoidales bacterium | reverse complement strand
CCACAGCAGACATCGATTACCTTGTCTCCAGCCTTCATGCCAGAAAATGCAGGAGTAAACTTTCTGAGGTCTTGTAATAGAGGGTCCACCAATGTTTCATAGTTTAACGTGAACATCATGTTCTATAATATCACACAGTCTGGGACGGCTGAAATTGCATGCATAGATTGGTATTTGGAATATAATCTCTCCACCGCTCCTCAGGAAGTTGACTGCAAAGGTGTGCCTGAATTTATGAGTAGAGCACCTTACCCCCTTGACTTGCGCCCTTACGCCCAGGTCTCGAATCATCTGGCGGATCGCTCCTGAGCTAAGCTGATCACCGTACCGAGAAATCCACAAGTGCTCATCCTGGTCAGTGCGGTGCCTCAGGTATTGCAAGATAGCTCGCTGCACCTCTGGAGCTAGGTATATTGTTCGCTGTTTATCCCCCTTGCCTCGAACCCTAATCGTGTCATGTACCAAGTCCATGTCTTGAAGAGTAATTCCAGCTAGTTCGGAAAGCCTAACTCCAGTATGAAGCAGGGTAAGAATGATGACGCGGTCACGAGCACCCCACCACGTGTTCGGCGGGCAGAGATAGAGCAAGGCCTTAACATGCTCTGCCGTGAATACAGGAATGACAGGTCTACCTACAAAAGGGGCTCTAATATTCCTCATAGGACTTTGGCCGATGATTCCTTCGGCAACAGACCAATTGAGAAACGCTCTCAAAGCCCGAAAACGGTTGTTGACTGTGTTCTTGCTTGCCAAGGAAGGCAGGGTGTCGTGGCAAACTCGGCAGGTCGGAAAGCAGTGTATAGTAAAACCACGCATTTTGGCAGCGCGACCTTAATTTTGTATCTGTGGCGTCCCTGGGGGGATTCGAACCCACGACCCACTGCTTAGAAGGCAGTTGCTCTATCCACTGAGCTACAGGGACGCTGCTATGGTTGTCGCTTGTGATTTTATCATCGCAAGATACGATTTGACAAGAGAATGTATTTACTCCATGCCCTCGGGCGCTCTTTATAACCCCACCGCTACAATGTTTTCACCACAGAATGTATTTAACATCGACCACTGCCGCCAGTGTAGATTATCGCCAAGCTAATATAGACAAACATGCAAATGCTACCAGGACCCCTTTGTAGTAGAGATATCTATCCTTATTTCCTCAAATCGGTTTTGTAGTTCTGTCTATATTAGCCGTACTTCCTTGCCCTCGAGATATAGACATCGATATAGCTAGTTAAGCACATATTACGTTATTTAGTGGTGACTATTCAAATAACTAGACCATTTGTTACCTTTATTATATTTAAGTACTAAAGTAC
>CAZYLE010000054.1:0-7590 GCA_964648675.1 uncultured Dehalococcoidales bacterium | reverse complement strand
TACTATCAGACATTTTTCGCTAAATAAATTTGCTAAGCTACCTGATGAGCTATATCATGCTCTTATTGATTGTATTAGTTATTTTAAGTATACTATAGATTACAGGGCTTGACAAATGATTATTAATATGCTTAAATAACATTTGCGAAAAAACACTACACTAAGGAGTGAAGAATTACGAATTGAGAACAATAGTCGACAGCAAAATCTGGCGCAATAAGGCCTTGAAAGGGATAGAACGTCTTCTGGTTGAAGGTGCTTTTATTACCAGAGAGCAGCTTGAGACTGCCCGTGCGGTGGCAAAGCGGACGAATAAGGACCTAAGGCAAGTCCTGCTAGATGAGAAGATGGTCAGTGAGGAGACGCTGGCTATGGTACTGAGTTTCCAGCTCAATGTCCCCACCGTCGACCTTAAGGAGGTACAGGTTGAGCCAGCTGCTTTGTCGCTAGTCTCGGAGGCAATGGCTCGGAAATATCATATCTTACCCATAGCTGTAGACGGTGATACCCTCACCTTGGCGACTGCGGAACCAGATAACCACCAGCTACTTGACACCCTTACCACAATAACCAAGAAGAAGGTGAAGGCGGTTATACCCCTTCACACTCGTATTTCTGATGCGATCGATATCCATTATCGATCGACTACGCGAATAGAAAAAGACATCAAACAACTACTGGGTACCGTTCGTGCATCTGATATAGCGGATACGACTCTCTCTCTGGACACCGTCACCAATGCCCCTGTGGTCAAGGCGGTGGAGATGTTGCTCATCCAAGCGGTAAGGAGTAGGGCATCGGACATACACATTGTGCCTCAGGAGGATGCCGTCCTAATTCGTTATCGCATCGACGGCATCATGCACGATAGCGTTGTCCTACCTCATGAAGTCCACTCAGCGCTACTAACCAGGATCAAGGTGATGGCCAATATGAATATAGCTGAGCGCAGGAGGGCCCAGGATGGACAGTTTAGCTCTACGCTATCTGGGAAAAACGTTGACTTTCGTGTTGCCACTATAGGCACAAACCATGGAGAGATGGCGGTTTTACGCGTGTTGGATAAGTCGCTCTCCCTGATTGAACTCACCGAGCTAGGGATGTCGCCCCACGTTATGGAGAGCTACCAGAAATGCCTTAACTCGCCCTACGGCATGATTATGATTAGCGGCCCTACCGGCTCGGGCAAGACTACCACCCTGTATGCCTCGGTGAGCAAGCTAAAAAAGGGAGAGCTCAACATCATGACCATTGAGGATCCTATCGAATATGAATTCAAAGGGGTGCACCAGATTCAGGTTAACCGTGCTGCGGACATCAATTTTGCCAGTGGGCTGCGGGCGACAATGCGCTTAGATCCGGATGTCATCCTTGTTGGGGAGATCCGCGACGCGGAGACAGCCAACACCGCCATCCAAGCAGCTCTTACCGGGCACTTGGTAATGACGTCGATCCACGCCAATGATGCTGCCGGCGCTATCGTTCGCCTGCTGGATTTTGGGGTGGAACCATTTCTGGTTACCTCAGGGGTCATCGCTGCCATCTCACAGCGCTTGATGAGGAAGGTATGCCCGCATTGTGGAGACAAGAAGCAAGCGCCTATCGTAGAGGCGTTGGCTTACCAAAAAGAGATGGGGGAGGAACGAACCGAGTTTACCTACGGCACCGGCTGTAGCGCTTGCTCTCACACTGGCTTCCGAGGGCGAATCGGTGCCTTTGAAATGATAACCATGAACGATACTCTAAGGCAGATGGTGAGCCGAGGGGCCGGTGCCTTTGAGGTTAAGCAACAGGCGATAGCTGACGGAATAGTCACCATGCGCCGTGATGGCATGCTTAAGGCCAGGGATGGAGTGACTACCCCCGGCGAGGTGATACGCAATGTCTTTACCATCACGTGAGCAAATTGGTATAACAGGCGGTATACTTTGAGATTTTTCATTTAACCTGCAGTGTTAAACCAGGCTCAACTTCAGAATGACAAAGGGGAGGTAAGAAGCTGATGTGGTTCAAATATGTGGCTTGTAATGCTAGCGGGCGGACGGCTACCGGGATGCTGGAGGCTACATCGGAGCGGGAAGCTGAGAAGACGCTGTGGCGTTCTGACCTTACCATTATCAGACTGGATAAGAAACGCAAACCCACCTCCAAAGAGGAAGCGCTGCCCACCTTTTTCGGGGTGAAACGCCATGACGTAATCTATTTCACCCGCGATCTCGCTACACTACTCAACTCAGGCATCGGCATAATCCCTGCATTGAATATGCTCCACGGGCGAACTTCAAACAAGAACATGAAGAAGGTGCTGCATAATGTAAAGGGAGCAGTGGAGACGGGGAGTTCCTTCTCTGAAGCCTGTGCCAAACATCCCAAAGTGTTCTCGTCATTCTTCGTACGCATGGCGAAAGTTGGCGAAGAGGTGGGCAACCTGGAGGTGATGTTGCAGCAAACAAGCGTCCAGATGGAGAAAGAGGAGCAGATTACCCGCAAGGTCAGGGGTGCTATGATGTATCCTACATTTGTACTCGTCATCGCCGCTGTCGCCATATTCGCACTGCTCTACTTCGTCATACCGGCAATGGACGTGCTCTTCTCTCAGATAGGTGGCAGCCTTCCTATAATCACCCGAATCGTGCTGGCCGCTGCCGATTTTCTCCAGGCTAACATTCTCTATATATTACTTTTCATAGTCGTTACCATCGTTCTTGTATCGTGGTATCGGAAAACAGAGGGAGGAAAGAAAACGATGGGCTCCCTGGTGTTGAAGATACCCATTATCGGCAATGTTGTCCTCATAGGTACGATGACGCAAATGGCGAGAAACATCTCTATCATGGTGCGTGGAGGTATCTCCCTCACCGAGTGTTTAGACCTGATGGTTGAAACGACTGGTAACATCCCAATAAAGCTGGCGTTAGATAAAGTGCGTACAAAGGTCCATGCTGGTGAATCTCTGTCCGTGGCGATATCCAAGCAGCGCATATTTCCTCTCCTCTTCTCTCAGGTGGTGGGTGTTGGGGAGGCAAGTGGCCGGCTGGAGTCAAACCTGGATGTACTTGCCGATTTCTACGAGGCAGAGGCGGACCGGGCGGTCTCCAGGGCAACGGGTTTGCTCAGTCCAATAATGGTCGTGGGCCTTGGCCTTATGGTAGGCCTTATCGCTATGGCTATATATATGCCAATATATTCTTTGATGGGTCAGCTAAGCTGATGAAGATAAGAGACCAGAAAGGGCAGACATTGCTTGAGGTGCTGATCGGCATGATTATCCTTGCCATTGTGATAGTCGGGTTGCTTTCCGGCATGCAGGCAGGCATCTGGGGCACCAAACGGGTGGACGATAGGACTACAGCCAACAATCTGGCGCAGTCACAGATGGAGTATGTTAAATCCCAGCCTTACCAGCTCTATGACGACCAAGGCAACCCCACTGAGGGAGAAGGGTACAGCAAAATCACGGAGGATACTCTGCCTGCTGGTTTTTCTTTGGATGACATCGAGATTATAGTCAGCAATCTTGGCGACCAAACATCTCCCGAGGCCACACAGCAAGTTACAATCACCATAACCCACGATGGAAACAACACTGTTACCCTGTCGGGCTACAAGAGGAAAGGGTGATGCAACATGTTTAGAACTGAACGTGGCTTCACCTTTATAGAGTTAGTAGTCGCCATGGTTTTATCGAGCATAATCGTCAGCGTGATGGGCAGCGCTCTCTATCACTTTCTCACCATGCCGGCGCGGCAGGCCGACCATATCACCGCAGTAAACGAGCTGAGATTTGCCCTGGATATCATTCAAAATGACGGGGTCCAGGCGCAGTCATTTACCATTTCCGAAGCACCCGATTATGGTTGCTTTACGTGGGAAATTTTCGATCCAGACCTGGGCGATTTGATGACATATACCGTCTCATATAGTTATGACGCTGGCAATGGTCGGTTGATTAGAGAGGAAACGAAAGATGGCACTATCAAGTCCATCGCCTCGTATATAGCTGCACCCGGAGATGTTGCTTTCGTCCTCAACGAGGAGGGCAATGCGGTGATGGTGACAATAACAGTGACGGTGGATAACGGAAGCGGTTCTTCAGCAGTGAAAACGGGCACCCGCAATATAGAGATGAGGGTGGCTCCATAACGGGAGGGGAGAAAATGAAAAGCGTAGCCCGGAACCAGGAGGGAATTGCCATACCGTTGGTGCTTGTGCTCATGGTAGTCGGGGCGGCTATCATTGCAGCGCTTTTTCTTTACCTGAACGCCAGCCTGCTGCTCATTGGCAAGAACCAACAGAATATCGATAGCTATTATGCCGCTGACTCTGGTATAGACTATGCGTTGAACCAGTTCCGAGGTGTAGTGGGGAATCCCGGTTTCTCAGGCACAGAGCAATTCGACCCGTACGAACTTAACGACAACAGTGTTGATGTCACTTTAGAAGATAAAGGCAGCAGCATGTACAGGATTACCTCAATAGCGACTAGCGATACTGGCAGCGCCACAGTTGAGTCCTATATCCGATTTCATGATTACGCCTTCTTCTTTGATGGCGCCATCACCAGCAACGCTGACATAAACATCCAACCTAATTCTACGGTGACGGGCAATGTTACGTATGCTGGATCGATTGATGGTGAGGAGAACATCGACGGCAATATCACCCAAGTGGATGCAATAGAACCTTGGCCCACCATCGATTATTTCTCCGGCTTTTACTGGGACGATGTAAAAGATTTAGAGCCTTTTGGTGACAGCTCCATAGATGTGAAATACACCGACAGCATTGGGCCGCTATATAGAGATGGATGCCTGGATATCGTTAGCAGTAAAAAAGCAGCATGGGCGCAGCTTAATGGGACTGTCTATGTGGCAGGCGAGACCAATCCACTGAGAATTGGCCAAACGAACAAAGATTTCACCATAGACCTTAATTGGCAGGTAATATATGTTGAAGGCGATATTCTAGTGGGCGGCAAATGCACCTTCACTGGATCAGGGTTCATTATTGCCGGGGGGGATATCGATTTTCAGCCAAATATGCAGTCTGGACCTGATGATTTCGTGTTTGTCCTGTCCATAGAAGGCACAGTCAATTTTCAACCCGGGGGTGACTTCTATGGGTCCTTGGCCGGAGATGTCATGGTTAATCTACAACCTAATTGTACTCTTGTGTACACCAATCCTTCAGATGAAGGGGTGAATTTTAGTGCCGGCGACCAAGCGAAAATTGAAATCTTAACCTACGAAGTTCAATAGAAGCTCAATACGCCTATTTCAGAGTGCTCGATTCTATTCTTTGATGGGTCGGTTGGGAATATGAATATGAGAGCACAAAAAGGGCAGACTCTTATCGAGGTCATCATTGCTATGGCTATTCTGGGCATAGTGGTAAGCGGCCTTCTTACCGCTATGCATATCACCTACAAAACTACGGATGATGTAAACGACCGCACCATTGCCGAAAGCCTGGCTAGGTCGCAACTGGAATACATCAAGACCTGTGCTTACGATGATGTTCACAATCCCCCAGAATACGGGCTGGACCCAGATATTGACCTCAGCGCTACTCCCTACAGCGACAACTTCCAGGTTGATATTACCGCCGTGCGCCTTGACCCCAGCAATAACGGCACGGATGACGACGAAGGCATTCACGAGGTAACAGTGACGGTTAAAGCCCACAGCGAGGCAATATTTACAGTGGCAGAGTACAAGGTGAATCGATGAGTGGCAAGCATTCGAGAGAAAAGGGGTTTACCTTCGTCGAACTGATTATAGTTATGGTTATCGGCAGTCTGGTTGCCTCCGCTGTCGTAGCTGCCATATACCAGTTGTTCCTGACGACTGAACTCAACAGAGACCACATGACGGCTTACAGGCAGGTGCAGCATGCTGGCTACTGGGTAAGCCGCGACGCGGTGGGCGCTAAAAACGTTACAGTCGATGATGACCCGGAGACTGCGGATTTCATCAACATAGAATGGCTAGACTGGGACGGTCAAACACATCAAACGGTTTACACTCTGGTAGCTGGCTCCGACGGACTCAAGGAGTTGAGACGCAGCTATTCCATCGACAGTGCCGTTCAGCAGGACACCGCTGTCGCCGACTACATTGATGCAACTGCCCATAACACTACACTGAGTCAGAATATTAATAGCACAGATACTACCATCTTTGTGGCTAGCACCGATGGTTTTCCCTCGACAGGCGTGTTGCACATCGAGGATGAGCTTATCGAGTATGGGAACACGACAGGAAGCAGTTTTACCGAATGCATACGGGGCACTTACGCTACCACTGCCGCAGCCCACTACAGTGGTGCTGAGGTCAGGTGCTCGCCGAATACCAACTGCTACTGGGATGGCAACATGCTCAGCCTGGTGATAACGGCTCAAGTCGGTAACCAGGTGGCGACAAGAATATATAATGTTGAGCCTAGACCTGGCATGTGAATGGAGGGGATGTCGATGAAGACGATGATTACACCCAGGGAAAATGAGGAGGGATACGTACTGGCTTTTGTGCTGGTAGTCGTGCTCATGGTTGGCATCGTCATTGTGCCGCTTTTACTCTTCATGTCCTCCGGCACAATGAGTTCCCAGCGTCACCAGGAGTGGACGTCCGGGTTCTATGCCGCCGATGCTGGCATTGAGGATGCATCACATAAAATATTGTACGACTATGAGGGTTTACCCGCCTATGGCTCACCCATGGAATACACCATTACAGATATAAACGGCTACGATGTGACGATCACCATGGACGCGGTGTGGATTCTAGAGGACTTGGAGACGCCCAGCGCTGAGCAGGGAAAAGTGCTAAATGAGGCGCTGATGGCCGTGGGGCGCGTCACCGAGCTGGAAGGAGTAACTGGCACCTACTGGATAGAGATGACCTACGATGGCTCGCTGGAAGAGGAACTGATGGTGGACAAAGTGGGAGCCTGGCTTCCCGCCGGCTTCTCGTATGTGAACAATTCAAACAGCGGCATTACGTCTCACGCCGACGTCCCCGATAACCCTGCCCAAAGCGACTTCCGTGGAGGTACGCTCCTGGAGTGGGAATTTACCGAGCCGGTTAAATTCGAAGACCTGCCCCCACTGGGCGGTGGAGGAGGTACTGCCGAGTTTCCCATAAAGCGGGTTCTATACTTCGAGTTCACCCCCGCAGTGGAGCCTAACGGTGCTTTCTCCTGGATGAGGACTACAGTGGATGAGCTGTACCTGTCATGGGATATCGCCAGCGGCCTATATAAAGTCACCTCCACAGCTATAGACCAGCGTACCGGTGAAGATATCACCATCGAAGCCTATGTGGGTGGATCTCAATTATATGAATCGATGGGCGAAGCCTACGGAGACTACCGCGCCATAGGCCAGAGTCTAATGGAGGACACCGACAACAACCACTATCGAGAGACGCTCCTCTACCACATTGCGGACGTGAGCGCCGAGGTTACCGACATTCCCGCCGGCGCCACCGTGGAGCTAGCCTACCTATACTGGTCGGCATGGAGAAGATATCCAACTGATATTTCTGGCTACAGCGAAGAGCAGCTCCGCGATCTTGCCGACGAGGTCGATCG
>CAZYLE010000053.1:6379-9429 GCA_964648675.1 uncultured Dehalococcoidales bacterium | reverse complement strand
GGATGGGGGAGCGCTGGGCCATCGTCTGGCGAAGAAGCTGATTAGAGGCGACGCCGCCACAGAGGAGGACATATCGAGCCCCTAGCCTCCTTGCCGCATCCACCGTTTTGTTAACCAGTACATCTACCACCGATTGCTGAAAGCTGGCGGCGACGTCGGCCGCCGCTATATCATCGTTTTCCTGTATCAGGTGGAGCACCGCTGTCTTTAGCCCGCTAAAGCTGAAGTCGTCAGTCCCTTTTAGCCAGGCGCGGGGCAGGTGATGAGTTGTGCCATTGCCATCGACGGCTGCCTGCTCTATGGCGGGGCCGCCAGGATAGCCAAGCTCCAGGATGCGGGCCACCTTATCGAAAGCCTCGCCGGCGGCGTCATCCCTCGTCCTCCCTAGGAGTTGGTAATTTCCGTGTCCCCTCATTAGCACCAGGTCGGTGTGTCCTCCCGATACGATGAGACAGACGGCGGGGAAGTCCGGTGCCCTTCCCTCGAGCCAGTTGGCGTAGATGTGCGCCTCAAGGTGATTTATGCCTATCATGGGGAGCCCTTGGGCCAGGGCGATGGCCTTGGCCATGTTCACTCCCACGAGGAGGGAGCCAGCCAGGCCCGGCCCGATGGTAACGGCGATTGCATCCAGGTCGTTCCAGCGGGCCTGAGCTTGAGACATCGCCTCCTCAATGATGGGAATCACGCTAAGGAGGTGCTGGCGTGATGCCACCTCGGGGACAATTCCTCCGTAGCGGGAATGGATGTCCACCTGGGAGGCGATGACGTTGGACAGGATATGTGTCCCATCTCTGACGACGGCCGCCGCTGTTTCATCACACGATGTCTCGATGCCGAGTATGTTCATCTTTCGTTCTTTCGCCCTTTGGCAATATAGCAAATGCGGTTATCAATGTAAAATCGGTTTTTCGAATTCGTAAGGGCAGTCCGCAGGGCGGACAGGGCGAATGGCATAGTCCGAACCAGCCCCCACCAGGTCTATATTGTCATTCTGACCGTGCACAAAGTGAAGGGGAAGAATCTCGGTGGGGGGAGATTCTCCGAGACACTTCGTTTCATTCATGTCACTCAGAACTAGTCGATTGCTTCTGGTGGCATTGTCAACTGTTGTTGGGATATAATGATATACAGGACCTCGATTCTAGAAATAGTCTGAAATAGGGGAGATAGCTACGGATGACGGCGCTGGAGGAACTGAGCAAACCGGCTGCGTCCCTTTCCAATCCCTACATTGAGCGGTGGAAGGAAAAGGGTGGTAAGGTGATTGGCTACTACTGTACGTATGTTCCGGTGGAGATCGTTCACGCTGCCGGCATGCTTCCTTTTCGGATGAGGGCTACGGGGAGCACCAGTACGGAACTGGGGGACGTGTATGCCGCCCATACATCCTGCACCTTCTGTCGCCACTCGCTTGACCAGGCGATGAGGGGAGCATACGAATTCCTTGATGGGCTGGTGGCGCTTTTCAGCTGTGACCATGTTCGCCGTATGTACGACGTGTGGAAGCTGGGGAAGATAGAGCTTCCGTGCAACCCGTTCTATCTGCACTTCCTCAGCGTGCCGGTCAAGGCCGACGATGCGGCGGTTGAGTGGCTTGCCGAGGAACTGGGGCGTTTTCGGCGGAGACTGGAGGAGCACTTCCAGGTAAGCATAAGCGACCAGGCGCTTGCCAACAGCATCGAGGCCTACAACAAGCAGCGCCGCCTACTCAGGAGCCTTTATGAACTGAGGAAACAGGATTCGCCCCCCATTACCGGCACCGAAGCCCTGGAGATTCTCATCGCCGCCACGTCGATACCGGTGGAGGAGTTCAACGCCCTGCTGCGGCAGGCGCTCGATGAGCTTCGGAGCCGGGAGGGCATCACCGGCTACCGTGCCCGTTTGCTTCTCGGCGGCGTTGACCTTGAGGACCCGGCTTACGTGAAGCTGATCGAGGACCTTGGCGGATTGGTGGTCACCGACTTCCTCTGCTTTGGCGTCAGGGACTTTTGGGAGCTTGTTGAAGAAGACATCGAGCCGATGACGGCGCTGGCGAGGCGGTACATTCGCAATGTCTCCTGCCCGCGCATGATCGACCACGACGGCAGACAGGAGTTCATGGAGTTCCTTATCCGTGACTACGGGATCGATGGGGTCATCATCCAGCGCATGAAGTACTGTGACCTGTGGGGTGGCGAGGGCGCTATGATCCAGTGGGACATGCGGAAGAACGGCACGCCGTGCATGGTGCTGGAGCGAGAGTACCTGATGAGCTCGGTGGGGCAGACGCGCACCCGGGTTCAGGCCTTTCTCGAGACCATCGCAAGCTACTAGGAGGAACGGAGATGGCGGGCGAGAAGTATGAAGTCCACAGGAGAATGTACGAGGTGCTCAAGAACAGAGATACGCCCGGGGCGAAGATGCTAGCGGAATGGCTGGAGGGGGTGTTCCGTGCTGTCGACGAGGGCAAGCAGATCGTGTACCACTCGTTCGCCCTCTTCTCCGAGGTGATTATTGCCCTCGACCTGCAGCCGCTCTGCTGTGAGGCGTGGGACATGTTGGCATCGCGGGTCGACCCGCAGCATCCGCTGAAGAGCATCGACGCTGCTCACGAGGCCGGCATACCGTCGGAGATGTGCTCCTTCGATAAGGCAATACTGGGGAGCGTGATGCGGGGGACCATGCCACCGCCGTCGATGATCGCCCTGTCGGCCACGCCCTGCCAGAACGCCTACATTACCTACCAGGCGGTGGCCCATATCACCGGTGCCCCGATGTGGGTCAGCGACATTCCCTACGACATGAACGAAGAGGGGGCCAGGGAGTACTGGGTCGAGCAGTACAAAGGCCTGATCGCCTTTCTCGAAGAGCAAAGCGGCAGGAGAATGGACTACGACCGTCTGAGGGAGGTTGTGGAGGAGAGCAACCGCTGTGTGGAGTACTGGCTGGAGCTGATGGAGCTGCAGAAGATGAAGCCGGCGCCACGAACCGGCCCGCTGTGGACTGGCACCTATGCCGGCATGACGTCCTTCGGCCTTCCCTCAAGCACCGCGGCGGTGAAGGCGACTCTT
>CAZYLE010000053.1:3614-6369 GCA_964648675.1 uncultured Dehalococcoidales bacterium | reverse complement strand
TCTTGACCGGGTGAAACAGGACATCGCCCAGGGGAAGGCGGCCGTCGCCGATGAGAAAGCCCGCGCGGTATGGTTTCACTTCCCCGTGGGTTGGGACACCGGGCTGATGAAATGGATGGCCGACATGGGGGTGACGGTTCCATTTGTGGAGTTCGATGGCTACCGCGCCGAGCCGGTGGATACATCGACGCCGCAGAGCATGATAAGCGGGATGGCGCGGCGGGCGCTGGAGGTGCCCATGGTGAAGATAGCTCAGGGGGCAACCGACCGCTATATCGAGGACCTCCTGTATGTCATCAGGGAATGGAAGGCTGACTGTGCCATCATCGCCGGCCACCCTGGATGCAAGTGGATAACTGGCGCTCACGGGCTCATCAGGGACGCCTGTCGCCAGGAGGGGATACCCGTCCTGCTGTATGACCTCGACCTGGTCGACAAGAGGGTCACCTCCGAAGAGGAGTCGAGGGCCAAGATAGAGCAGTTCCTCAATATGGTGCTCGGCCGTAAAAACTGACACGCGTCACCGCGCGCAGCCTCCATTCATAATGGCCCAAGTAACGGCTGCCCTTTGTATGCTCCCTGGTGACCGCCTAGCTAATCCATCCCATGTTACGCATGCGTATCTCTTCCCACTCCTCCATGCTGCGCGGGGGATAGAAGCGCTCCGCCTCGGGCAGCTTCTCCATCTCGATGGCATCCACCGGGCATATGATGACGCACTGGCCGCAACCGATGCACTTCTCGCGGTTGAAGATGGGGGTGCCGTCGGACTCCTCGGTGATGGCGCCAATAGGACATCGCTGTATGCAGTCGCCGCAGGAGGTGCAAATGTCCATGTCCACCACGGCGCGGTAGTTTGACCTCTGTGGCGCCTCATCGGCGCCAAACTCGACCATGGCGCGGAGTACGCCGCAGCAGTCGGGACAGCAGGTGCAGCACCCCATGAACTGCGGCTCATCGGCCCAAAATAGGTAGCCATAGAAGCCCATATGTACCAGGCCCATCTCCTCCAGCTCGGTGAACAGCTTCAGCGCCTGCTCGCGGTCGAGGATGCTCTCCGAGATGGGGGTCTGGGCCGGCATTCCGACGAAGGCGCAGCGCCTCACCGGTGTCGGGCAGGTGCTCCCCAAGAAGTTCTGCTGGACGCGGCAGATGCAGTTCAATACGTAGAAGCGCTCGTGCCTCTGGAAATGGGCATCGAGGTCCTCGTGGGGGTCGAGCAGCTCCGGCTTGACCGAGCCCCGCACCGGGATGATGTCCATTATGCCCGGTTGCGGCTCGAGTATGATCCTGGCCGCGCCTTCGCGGAAGTACTGTTCGACGAGCTCGGCGAACTCCTTGTCCATGGCATCGACGGTGCCCTCGTAGATGCCGAGGACGAACGGTCCTATGCGGTACTTCTCCTGTCCATCGACTACTCGCTTTCTAGAAACACCCATCATCTGCAGCGCGACGGTGTCGAGCTGCTCCTTCACCTGCTCAGGGGAAAGGCCCGCCTTCTTGGCTATCTCCTCCACCGTCTGGGGTTCGCGCTTCAGGTAGCCGAAGACCTGGGCCTGCTCCGGCGTATACAGCCATTTGAGGATCTTTATCTCCACCCCCGACTCCATCCTGGGGAACCGGTTGGGCAAAGCATCCAGTGCGTTTGCCAGGCGTTCGTATGCTTCGTCAGCCATTTGCTATCCCTCCTTCAACTTATTTGATAAGCGGCAACTATTACCGTGTTTTTGCCTCGGTGGTGGTGCGAAAGCTGACTGGTGGTGGCGCAAATTTCGCACTGCCGCATATTATACCATGAATGAAGATGCGTCAATATTGCCACTTGGTTAAGTGCCCGAGTTGTTGTGTTGTATGCCGGCATCCATTTCATTGGCGGCGTTCAGGAGGTGGCACTCACTGTACCTACGCAGTGAAGAAACTCGATTCACGTCGAAACCGCCGTCTCGCCACGCTGCGCCCGCCTCATAAGGGTATAGAATACCGCAATTCCTACAACGATGACTGCGGCGGAATAACGGAAGACATTGTCAATCCCTAGATGGGACTGGACCAGCCCACCGGCCAGAGAACCGACGAGCAGGCCGATAGCCATGGCCATGTTAAATAGCCCCATTGCCGAGCCCATCCCCAATTTTCTGCCCCTATCTACGGCAATGGCAGTGCCCGCAGGCACAGCCACGCTTTCGAACAGAGCGGTGATGCAAAACAGCACCAGCAGGGAAGCAAAGCTGTGCATCCATGGTATGGCGAGAGTGCCGGCGGCGGTTACCATCGCTCCCGCTATCACCAGGGACACCCGGCTCATCCTGTCGGCGAGCCTACCATAGGGATAGACCAGAACCCCGTTGAGGAGGGCACGGGAGGAGATGACCAGGCCTATGGCGGTAGCCGTTGCTCCCAGATTGGTAGTCATAAAAACCGGCAGGAAGGAGAGGACGGCGCCGAAGCTCAATCCCCATATCATCTCGAAGCTACAGGCAGCCATGAGCTTACCGTCTTTCAGTAGCTGAAGCCACGGGGCGTCCTTTTGTGTGGGTCCTGCCTTGTATTCACCACCACGTCCCCGCGGCAGAAGCACCATGAGCAGAACAAAGGCGAGGGAACTCATCAGCATCATCGACCAGAAGGTGGCGTCGGTGCCCAGGCTGTCCTTCACCGAGCCTCCTATGATGGGACCGGCACCCCAGCCCAAGAGGAAGGCCACGTTGAAAAGGCCCATGTACCTTCCTTCCTTTCCCGATGGACAGAGATCGCC
>CAZYLE010000053.1:612-3604 GCA_964648675.1 uncultured Dehalococcoidales bacterium | reverse complement strand
CGCCTACGTAGGCAAATGACACCGGAAAAAACATGGCGGCCCCGACACCGCTGAGGATGCGGAAGACAACCAGCAGATGATATGTCGGGGCATAGACATAGCCGAGGGCGGCAAGGGCGTAGGTGAACATTCCCATCGCCATGAAAAGCTTGCGGCCAAAGCGGTCCGACCACCTGCCCATGAACGGCATTAACGGCGTCTCGGAGATGGCGAATCCAGAGAACGCCAGCCCCAGCCATATGCCGGTGGCGCCCATCTCCTGGGAGAAGACGGGAAGCAGGGGGCTCACCATGCCGATGCCGAGCCCGCCAATCAGGGTTGATAGCCAGATAACGGCGAAGCCGCGCGCCGGCTGGATTTGAGAATTCTCAGGCATGTTTACCGATTATACGCCAAACCTAAGTACAGCGATTGGGAACCTGCCAGGGTTGGCTGAAAGCGGTCAGGGGGTCCGTAAGGCTGCAAGAGGGCCCTTCGGCCATAATTTTGCTTCCAGCGACGAAGGGAGGCGCACCCGCCGCGGCGCTACTGGTTGCTCTAGCACCCTATTATATACTGGCGGCTATTCGGCAGGCAATCACTCGTGCTTGCCCTTTCTCGTGGGGGTGTATATCCTGTTACCCACTATCTATGTCGTTGAGAACAAAGACACCAAGGATTTTCCTGCCCACCCGCGCTTGAGATATATATCTGGGGGACGCTACATCTTACCCTTTTGTCTGCTCTCCTCAACGTGATTACGGCCAGAAATTGACAAAGTAATGGGAAGTCATGACAATATGCTAAGATTGACGCACAAAGGTGGGGGATGATTTACTGGGTATGGGTGACGGCCGCAAGTCTTGATGAGGTGGCCATTAATTTTCGGCTTCAGCGGGACCAAATGTTTTCGATGTTTTGAAAAATGGTGCCGATATAACGATTACCCCACCCTGTGTACATAGCGTAGAGAGGAGAAAAACACAGATGCGAATGCCTCTTGAAGG
This sequence comes from uncultured Dehalococcoidales bacterium, assembly GCA_964648675.1. Classification (GTDB taxonomy): domain Bacteria; phylum Chloroflexota; class Dehalococcoidia; order E44-bin15; family E44-bin15; genus DAOUVR01. The sequence continues at coordinate 2,618 of CAZYLE010000053.1, read as the reverse complement.
GATCAGGGTTCTGGATTTGACCCAGCATGCTTTTGGCCCTCGTGCCGCCGCCTATCTTGCCGAGATGGGGGCTGAGGTTATTAAAATAGAGAATGCCGCCGGCGGTGACCCCGCCCGTGGAGAAGACAGACTTAAGGGCATACCGATTGGCAGGTACAATGCCTATTTTGAGCAGAGCAACCGTGGTAAGAGAAGCGTCGCCATGGATTTGCGCATTGAGAGAGCACGCCAGGTAGCACACAAGCTGGTAGAGAGCTCGGACGTTTTTGTAACCAATCTGAGAGTGGCTAGCCTGGAGAGGATGGGTATGGATTATGCGGCGCTATCGAGGGTCAATCCCAGGCTTATCTATGCCATTGGCACCGGGTGGGGATTGAGGGGTCCGGCGCGGAATCGCGGCGCTTTTGAGGCTACTGGCTTTGCCGCATGCGGGTTGGCGTCGAGCTTTGTTGAGCGTGAATATTTACCGCCACAGTGCCCACCGGCAGCAGGCGATTATACCGCATCGACATTTCTGGCATATGGCATCATGCTGGCGCTTTTTCATCGCGAACGAAGCGGTGAGGGCCAGATGGTGCATGCATCACTCTTGGGGAGCTTAGTTACCGTCGCCTCTTGTTGTATTGATATTTGCCTTGTTTCCGGGCAGGAAATATTTGGATTTCCCCATGAATCTGAGAACGCGGTGTACAATTGCTATCAGACCAGGGATAAAAGGTGGATACAGGTGGCACTGGTGCAGGATGAACGCACCTGGCTTGAATTCTGTCAGGCAATGGGCATTGAGCACTTGATCGATGACCCTAGGTTCAACACTGCCGAAGCGAGGCGTGATAACAATGCGGCTCTTGTTGCCGTGTTTGATGAGGTGTTCCTCACCAGAGACCAGGGTGAATGGATAGAGCGGCTGGACAGGTATGATTTCCCCTGGGCGCCGGTTAAACACTTTACCGAGCTGGCTTCGGACCCGCAGCTTGTTGAAAATGATTACATTGTGACACTGGATGATCCCGAGGTTGGAGAGGTCAAGGTGTCGGGTATCACCGTTGAGCTGAGCAAGACGCCGGGCAGGATAGCAAGCAAGGCGCCGGAAATGGGTCAACACACCGAGGAAGTTCTCCTGGAGCTGGGCTACGACTGGGATGACATAGCGGAAATGAAAAAGGAAGGCGCCATCATTTGATGTGCATGTAATTCTGCGCTGGAAAGGAGCACCATGTCGCAAAAAGGAAAATCCGGCAGGAAAAGCGCCGCTGAAAGCCTTGGTGAGATGGTTGAAGCATTTGGCAGCGCCATAAGCGAGATATTCAAAGACCCGGAGCTAAAAGAAAAGGCCAAGGAGTTCGGTAACAGCGCGCGCCAGTCGGCCGAGACCTTTGCCAGCAGGTTCAAGGATGAAGATGTCAAAGATAGGTTTAGAGACGTAGGAAAAGCGGCTCAGGACTTCGGCAAGAGCGTGGCGGACCATTTCAAAGAGGACAAGGACAAAGAGAGATAAACGCCACTAACTCTCTGAGCTAAAGCAAATTTATAAGCCTAATATAGCCAATCAGGCTAAACAAATTGGCATCCTGTATATTTGTCATGCAAAATCGGGACATCCTGGCGGCAAGCGTAATCAACGCTTCAGGCTGAAAAGGCCAGGTAAGTTTTCATGTTCTCTGCCTTACCCCGATGCAGGTAGCGCACAGTAAGCGGGGTGCCGATTTTTATGGTCTCAGGCTTCGTTGTATCCACCCCTTCAATGCGAGCGACAATCTTTACCCCTTCCTCCAGTTCGGCGACGCCGGAGCAATAGGGATGGGACCGGTTGTACCCTTCTGCTATCATGAAAGGCGGTCCCACAGCGATGCAAGTAAAGGCAACGAGCTTACCTTTCCCCTTCATCTCTACCCACTCCATGTTTGTGCCGTAGCATTTTATACAAATAGAGCGAGGAGGTAAGAACAGGACACCACACTTCTTGCACCTTGAGCCCATAAGTTTTTCTTCATTGAGAAATTGCG
>CAZYLE010000053.1:110-602 GCA_964648675.1 uncultured Dehalococcoidales bacterium | reverse complement strand
TAAATGGTTTTTCTTCCATCGCTTCATCTCCTTTCAAGAATGGTAAAGGAGCAAGTACCACCGGTTCCTCCCAGATTGTGGGCTGCCCCAATTCGCAGGTCCTTGATGGGCACCTGTCTTTCTCCTGCCTCTCCTCTCAACTGTTTCCAAACCTCAAAAAGCTGAGCCACACCCGTTGCCCCCACCGGGTGTCCCTTACACTTGAGCCCTCCCGAGGTATTGATTGGCTTGGGGCCATCCAATCTGGTCAAACCATCTTCCACCGCTTTGTATCCTTCCCCTGGCGGGAAAAAGCCGAGGTCCTCGATGTGGATGATTTCAGCTATGGAGAAGCAATCATGGACCTCGGCAAACTGGATATCCTCCGGCTTAAGCCCCGACATATCGTAGGCTTCTTTTGCGGCGTATCTGGTGGCTTCAAAGCAGGTATTATCATCGGCAGCATGCAGAGCTTTGCCACTCCCCTGGCCTATGCCGACGACATATAACGGG
>CAZYLE010000053.1:0-100 GCA_964648675.1 uncultured Dehalococcoidales bacterium | reverse complement strand
CTACCAGCAGCATGCAGGCTGCCCCGTCGCTTATGGGGCAGCAGTCATAGAGGTGCATTGGCCAGGCAACCACCGGGTTGGCTTTGGGATCGCGCAGGAA
>CAZYLE010000052.1:0-9582 GCA_964648675.1 uncultured Dehalococcoidales bacterium | reverse complement strand
TTGCATGATGGCTCTCGTATGCGAGTGCTAATTTTAGAAAGGCAATCCTTAATGTTTAAAATTTGTAATGAGTTAGGCTCTCTAGGTTTTTTTATGCTCACTCAACGGGACCGCTTGGAGAGCAGAGAGATGAGTGAAAATGATAGCAGCGAAGGAAACCTGGGAGGCGGTACTTGGTAAACTTCAATTACAGATTACAAAAACGAATTATGATACGTGGCTCGGGGAAACTGTTGGACTGAGTTGCGAACGTAACGAATTTGTGGTTGGCGTACCATCTCCATTCGCCGTAGAGTGGTTGGAGAGGCGGTTACGCTCTCTTATTAAAAAGACCCTGATGGACATCACCGGCCGAGACGTTGATGTCAAGTTCCAGGTTCAGAATGTAGAGGAAAAATATTCATCCTTAACCAAAAATAAAAAGCGCCGGTTAAACTTCAATCCAAAGTACACCTTCGATTCTTTCATAATAGGCAATTGCAATCGTCTCGCTCATGCTGCCGCCATAGGAGTAGCAGAAAAACCTGGAGCAGTCTACAATCCCCTGTTCATCTACGGTGGTGTCGGGTTAGGTAAGACCCACCTGTTGCATGCCATAGGAAACTTGGTCTCTCAAGGTAATCTTCGAGTGCTTTATGTCAGCACAGAGCAGTTTACTAACGATTTCATAAGAGCTATTAAGGAGAGGAAGACAGAAGAGTTTCGCCAAAAGTACCGAAGTGTTGATTTACTGTTAATCGACGATGTCCAGTTCATCATCGGTAAGGAGCAGACTCAGGAGGGGTTCTTCCATACCTTTAACGACCTGCACAATGAAAATCGGCAAATTGTAGTAACCAGTGACCGTTCTCCGAAAGATATGCCCTTACTTGAAGATCGATTACGCTCCCGCTTTGAATGGGGACTTATAGCTGATATTCAACCCCCTGATCTGGAGACCCGCTTCGCCATACTTGAAGTTAAGGCAGAGCAGCAGAGGATAGTAGTCCCCAGAGGGGTAATTGAATTCATCGCTCGCAAGGCCCGAAACAGCATCCGAGACTTAGAGGGTTCACTGAATCGTATTATTGCCTTTGCCGAGCTTACCAAAGCGCCCATCACTATTGATGTGGCGGTCAAAGCTCTGGAAAGCCACTCAAATAATTCCAGCCATCGCACTTCTAGTCCCTTGTTCATTATCGATGCTGTGGCTAAATATTTTGACCTTGTTCCGGCTGCTTTGAAAGGGAGGGCGCGGGATAGGCAAACTGCCTTGGCACGCCATATTGCGGTTTTCCTCATCAAGGAGGAGACAGAACGCTCTTTTGCTGACATTGGTAGGGAGCTTGGTGGCAGAGACCACTCAGTCATTCTCCGTAGCTATCAGAAAATCTCCTCGGGGATGGAGGACAACCAGCAGTTACGTTCTGATATCCTTGAGATCAGAAGCAAGATTCAGCGCAAAGCGTCAAATGGACGACCTGCGCTCTCCAAATCAGGGCGTTAGTCACCCGCGATATGTTAGAATTCCGACGGTGCGGAGGGTGCCTCTGTCTCAGATTTGACGTGCTATCTGTGCACCCTCGTGAATGGCATCGAGGGCATCTCGTGGCGCGACACAGTCTCCTATAGGGTAGAGTTCTGTAACTACATTCTTAAGACTCTCAGCCAATTGGTTTTTCGACTTCATCCCCACGGCGAGAACCACGGTATCGGCTTTCAGGAACACGAGGTCACCATTGAATGCCACGTATACACCATGCTCCCTGATCTCCACAAGAGGGGAGTTTTGGAATATTTTAACCCCTTTCTCAATCAGCCTGTTTCTCAATTCGAGATAGAGGTTTCTTTCCATATCCCTGCCCAATAAAGAGCGTGTTGTAAGGTAGACTTCTTTACCCTCCTCAGCGAGTTGATCAGCGATCTCCATCCCGAGATATCGCCCTCCGACTACCACTACCCTTTTACCAACTTTAGCCTTGCCCAGAATCACATCGACCGCCTGCACTACATTCTTTCCATCGGCACCCTCGATGTCCAGTGTTCGAGGCACCGCTCCGGTGGCTACCACCACAGCGTCGGGTTTGGCCTCCTTTACCAAATCAGCTGTGACCTCCGTATTTAGTATCACGGTGACCTTAGCCTTATTCAAACCGCGTTCCAGATAGGCAAGGAGTGGGGAGTAGTCTTCCTTCTTTTGTGGTTGCTGACTGGAAATATACCATTGCCCTCCCAGCTTATCGCTAGCTTCATATAGGACAACCTTGTGTCCCCGCTCGGCGAGAGTCCTTGCTGCCTCCATCCCAGCTAACCCACCGCCGATAACCATTACCTTCTTAGGTAAGGTGGTGGGCGTTAGCGCAAATTCCCGCTCCCTTTGCTTGGCTGGATTAACGGTGCATGGAATACCGTAGGTCAACACATAGCTTAGGTGGGGGCGAAGGTTGAAGCAATTAAGGCAGTATACACACGGGCGGATGTCTTCAAACCGCCCTTCCTTAGCTTTATTGGGTAGTTCGGGGTCAGCCATTAGTCCTCTTGCTATAGCGATGAAATCTGCTTTACCTTGGCGCAAGACTTCTTCAGCGAAAAGGAGGTCGCTCAACTTTCCAACAGCTATAACGGGTACCTTGACCGCTTTTTTAATAGCTTCAGCATCGGAAACCAGAGTCCCTTTGGGAAACAGGAAGCTAGGATACTGCCACTGAATGGAACCCTGCTGGCTGGAGGATATATGTAGTGCGTCCGCACCAGCGTCAGCGAAAAGCGGTGCTTGGCGGGCACTATCCTTTATGTTTATTCCTCCCTCCATGTAGTCACTACCACTTATCCTAAAGATAACGGTAAAATCTGGCCCCACCTTCCTCCTAACCGCTTCGATAACCTCGCAAGCAAACCTAGCTCTCTTTTTGACGCTACCGCCATACTCGTCAGTCCTTATATTGTCTAGGGGGGAAAGGAACTGGCTTATTAAATAACCATGACCACCGTGGATTTCCACCGCATCGAAACCAGCCTCTTTTACTCTTCTCGCTGCTTCAGCAAAGGCTTCGACCAGACTTTTGATGTCTTCCTTGGTTGCCTCCTCGGGTGAGCTATTATCACGCACCCAGAGGGCTGCCCCTGCGCCTTCCACTGTTGTGGAGTCCATAGCTCTCCGCAATCTTGGTATGGCAGAAGGCGCTATGGCCCTTATTAAGCTGGGATCGGGAGCGTTTTCCCTATATTGGGTAAGCAGTTTTCCATGGTGTACTATCTGAAAGGCCACTTTAGCGCCATTTTGATGTACTGCATCAGATAGTTTTCTCAACTTGGGGATAAATTTGTCATCATACATTGAAGGGCGCCCTGGAGCCAGAGCGTTTTTCAAAATTAGGCTGGACTGGGCGATTATGAATCCCACACCTCCCTTTGCTCTCTCGACATAGTAGTCTATGACCTTGTCGGTGATCTCACCTTCAGGGCCATGGCCAGCAGTGCCCGCCGGAGCCATAACGATACGGTTCTTCACCTCCATTTTGCCAATAGTTCCTGGCTCGAATAGCTTGGTTAGCTGAATCATGACGTCTCCTTTCTTGTAAAAGTAAGTATATCCATCAAAGAGTTGATATCAGCCAAAGATTCCAGGTGTGAAACCATCTCCATGCAAGTTTGCACATCTCTCGTGGGAAGAATTAAAGAGGCACAATCCCAGTACTTGGCGCATACGTCGTCCCAGCTCATGGGGTTGGATGCGGAGCCTTTTGGTGACTTCTGCGTGCGCGAAAATGTGCTGCCATCTCGAAGTTTAATCACCACTTCTGAGCCTAACACGGCCGACAAATCACTGGCTAACTCTGGTGAGTCCACATACCGCACCTTGGGAATGAGCTGCTGAACTTCGGGCTGCTTAACCCTTTCATCGGTAAAATCCAGCAAACCTACTTCACCGTCAACGAGGGCTCTGGCGACACAATAGTTCATACTGAACTTCCCCTCTAAAGCGGTTTGAGGGCGGGAGTGGAACGCAACGGAAGGTATAACTGGGCCCGTTCTTACCTCTATCTCATCCACATCTTCCGCTTTGATGTTGTGCTCTTTCCTCAGTTGTAGGACGATCTCTATGCTGGTGTGGGTGTCGGCGCAGGAGGGCCAGGGCTTGGTTGCCGCACTGGAGACAATATCGTATCTCTCGCCCAGACCTTCTCCGATTTTCGATAGCTCGAGATCGCCCCCACCACCCAAGACCTTACAGTAGCCTTGAGGGGCTTCTAGAATACTTTTATCCGCTGTGAAACCCTTTTGGGCTAGGAGTGCCGCCACTGTGCCATTCCTGGCTGCATTGCCGGCGTGGAGTGGTTTGGTCATCGTGCCGATATTCTGCTTTAACCCACCCGCAAGAGAGGCGGCTATACCTATAGCCGCCCTGGTTTCTTCAATGTTCAGCTTGAGTAGCTTGGCAGCGGCGGAGACAGCGCCGATAGTCCCCATCGTGCCAGTCATGTGCCACCCTATCATATAATGTCGAAGACAGACCGGGCCAATTTTGGTTGCCGTCTCAAAACCAGTAATATATGCCAGTAAAACATCCTTGCCTGAGGCTTGATGTTTCTCCCCTAGGGCGAGGACGGCAGGCAGGATCGCAACTGAAGGGTGGCCACCAAATGGGACACACCAATCGTCATAATCCAAGGCGTGAGCGATTGTGCCATTAGCCCAGGCGGCTTGTGAAGCCAGGGCTCTAAAGCCTCCACCAATGACTCCTGCCTCAGGTCTGCTCTCCTCTTCCTTAACGTACTCGGTTATTAGCTTGCTGCCGGGCTCATCGCAACCTGCCAGGGCCACACCCAATGTGTCGAGGATTAGCTTCTTGGCGACATCTATCACTTCGTCGGGTATTTGTTCATATTTGGTTTCTACGATATAACTAGCTATTTTCTCTGTGCTCACCTGCTTCTCCTAATCCCCTCTGCTTTCCTAAGGATAAAAGCTTGACACCTGCAAGTCTGTGAAGAGCTTAGGATAAACCATCTATTTAGGTTTAATTACTATGGCCATCAGTTCTGTGAGATCCGTCAATACCTCTAGTTTCTCCATCAGCTGCAGCGAGCGTTCGACATCCTTCGGGGATAGCACCAACTGGGCACAATCCTTGTATTTGGATACCAGTTCCTCGTAGGTGGGAGGCGATTGGGGAGAACCTTTAGGTGCGTCGGCCTTTTGGCTGAACTCGCGCCCGTCGGTTAGCCTAATGGTCACGCTTGATCCGGCTATCGGAGGGATGGAGTCATCAATGCGTCTTCCCATTTTCTTAATAAGCTCCTGAACGCCAGGCTCATTTACCTTCTCATCGGTGAAATGCTCCAGGCTGGCCCAGCCGTCGAGGAGGGCCCTTGCCATGCAATACTCCAAGCTGAATTTGCCTTGCAAGCCTGTCTTCGGTTCGGTATAGAATGCAACGGATGAAGTAGACTCATGAACGGCAACCTCGGCACTCTCGACGTCCGACGGTGTGATGTTGTGTTGCTTGGCTAGATAGAGGACTAAGTCAATGGTGGAGTGAGTTTCTCCGCAACTGGGATATAGCTTGAAGGTCACCCCGGTGTTTATGATGACATAGTCTTTGCCCAGACCCGCGGTTACCTGTTTCAATTCACCCTGACCATTGCCCTTGTAGACATTGAAGAATCCGAACCGTTCTTCCATGATGTCGGGGTGGGCGGTAAAGCCCCTCTTAGCCAGCATCGCCGCCATTACGCCACTTCTGGCGGCGTTGCCTGCATGAAACGGCTTGGTCATGGTGCCAAAGTTTTGCCTCAGGCCGGCGGCTTGTGAGGCAGCTATACCCAAGGCCATCCTGGTTTGCTGATAATCTAGCTTCAGCAGCTTGGCAGCGGCGGCCGCTGCTCCCATGGTTCCTATGGTGCCGGTAGCATGCCATCCCCGCAGATAGTGGGTGGGGCTAACACCACGCACCGTGGCGCACTGGGTTTCAAAACCGATGATGTAGGCCTCAATAACCTCTCTGCCGCTCGCTTTGCTCAACTCGGCAGCCGCCAAGATTGCTGGCAGCATGGGCACGGTGGGGTGTCCCAGTGTGGCAAACGTCCAATCATCGAAGTCCTCAGCATGGGCCAAGGTGCCGTTCACCAAAGCAGCCAGCGGTGCTGAGGTACGGAACCCTCCGCCTATCACCGAGGCTGCAGGATTACCCCCTAGCTCCCTTGCAAATTCGGTTATCAGTTTACCCTCGTGGGTCACTACACCGGTGAAACTGACGCCAAGACAATCAAGCAAGGCCCGTTTCGCCGTCTCGATTGCCTGTGGCGGCATTTTGTCGTAGCTGGTATCGACGATGAAGCGAGCCAATTTCTCTGTGGTCTGCAATTTGACATCCTCTGTCATCGCTCTCCTTTCTCTGTCTCAGCTCCCCAAGCAGAACCTCCAAGGACATCTCTCGCTGGGAGCATGTAAACAACCGCGGTTTATATCAGGCCTTGCATCGCTCAAGCAGCTTGGCCCACTGCCTATCCACTATTTCCTGCAAGGCATCGACTATGTGCGTGTTCTCCGGGGTGAGCAGGTGTCGGAATCTTCCTTGGGATTTGAGCCAGTCAGTAATCGGCTTCTTTGGGGAGGGACGATAATTTAGCTTCCACTCTCCATCGATCACCTCGTAAAGGGGCCAGATGCAGGTCTCGGCAGCCAGCCTTGTAATGGAGATGGTCTCTTCTTGGGGATAGCGCCACCCCCTCTGGCAGGGAACGAGCACATTGATAAAGGAAGGGCCGTCGGCGGCAACAGCCTTCTGTGCCTTGGTCATAATGTCGCGCCAGGCATGAGGCGCCGCCTGGGCCACATAGGGGATATCATGAGCAGCGATTATTGCTGTGATGTCCTTCCGATTTTCTCTTTTACCGGGAATTGCATCTCCAACCGGTGAGGTGGTGGTCCATGCTCCCATAGGTGTGGCACTGGAGCGTTGGATGCCAGTGTTCATATAGGCCTCGTTATTGAGGCAGACATAAAGGAACCTGTGTCCTCGCTCTAGCGCTCCGCTGAGGAACTGGAGCCCAATATCGTAGGTGGCGCCATCGCCGGCAAAGACGATAAATTTAGTACCCTTATCCTCTATCTTGCCCTGTTTAACCAGGGAGCGATACATGGTCTCCACGCCGGATATGGTGGAGGCGGCATTCTCAAAGGCACTATGAATCCACGGCACACGCCACGAAGTATAGGGGTAGGGTGTGGTTGCCACCTCAAGGCATCCAGTGGGTGAAGCGACAATCACTGGCTGCCCCACGGCATGTAGTATTTGGCGCACCACGATAGGCTCAGCACAGCCGGCGCATAGCCGGTGGCCCGGGGCAAGTAAATCCTGCTCTGCGGACATCTCCTTCAAGTTTAATGCCATAACATTCTCCTCTTATTCTCTTAGCCCAAGATATCTAAGCGATGGGACGGTGAGCCCTTTCCTGTCGATATCGATGAGGTCTCTATATATTTGATGAATTAGCTTTGGCACCGTATCACGTCCCCCGAGGCCGTAGGCATAATTGACTACCTTTGGGCTAAATCCATGAGTGAAAAGTGCAGTTACCACCTCGAGGAAAAGGGGACTCCCTTGGGCGCCAAATGACAGGGAGCGATCAAGTACGGCGATGGCCTTTTTATCGCCCAGCGCATCGGCCAACATTGTTGCCGGAAAAGGTCTGAAGCAGCGAAGCTTTAACAACCCTGCCTTGACTCCTTGGTCTCGTAGCTCATCGACTACGGTCTTAATAGTGCCAGCGGTAGAGCCAAGAGCGACGGTAACAAACTCAGCATCTTCAAGACGGTACCCTTCCATTAGCCCATAGTAGCGCCCGGTGAGCGTGCCGTACTCTTCCCCAATCTGGGGAATAATCTCTAGCGCTTTCTCCATCGCCGCTGCCTGTTGGCGCTTGTGTTCAAAAAAATAGTCCGTGAGGTCCATGGGGCCATAGGTAACGGGGTGGTCCACATCTAGAAGGGGGTGCTCTGGCTTATAAAGGCCAACAAACTCTCTTACCCTATCGTCAGGTAGCAGCTCCAGCCTCTCAAAACCATGGCCTAAGATGAAGCCATCTAGGGCATGAAGCGTGGGGAGCATGACATCAGGGTGCTCAGCGATGCGCAATGCTTGAATAGCGTTGTCATAAGCTTCCTGAACGGTCTCATCATAAAGCTGAATCCATCCGGCATCGCGAGCGCCCATGGAATCGGAATGGTCGCAATGGATATTCAACGGGGCGGAAAGGGAGCGGTTGACTAGGTGCATCACGATGGGAAGGCGGGTTCCAGAAGCAACCCAGAGCACCTCCCACATGAAGGCCAAACCAGCTCCGGCAGTGGCCGTTTGGACACGGCCCCCAGCAGCGCTGGCACCGATGCAAGCGCTCATCGCTGCATGCTCACTCTCCACCGGGATAAATTCAGTATCAACCTCTCCGTTAGCCACAAACTCGCTGAAGCGCATCACGATCTCAGTCTGTGGGGTAATGGGATAGGCGGCAACAACATCGGGATTCATCTGACGCATTGCCTCAGCCACCGCCCTGTCACCATCGAGGCCAACAGGCTTACCTTTCACCTTCTGTAGGACCATCTATTGTACTCCTTCCTTAGCTGAAGCTTCCTCGACCATACTGATAGCTTTCCTGGGGCACTCATGGGCGCAAATACCGCACCCCTTGCAGTGGGCCAGGTCGATGCCGGTGACTTTCCCCTCCTTTACCTGAATAGAGCTATCTGGGCAATAGACCCAGCAGATCATGCAGTGGGTGCACCTGTCCATATCGATATTAGGACGATGAGAACGCCAGCTCCCAGTTTCATATTCTTCAGCGTTGCCGGCATCGGTGATTAACCCCCCTTTGTGGTGGATCTCCCTCCATGTTTTCAGAGCCAATTTTCTATCCCTCCCTTACCTCTGTATAGGCTCGATCAAAGGCCTCAATATTAGCCTTGGCAACTTCTTTGCTTACTCTAGTGTCGAAGCGATTCTTAATCTCCTGGCGCACTATGTCTTTGTTTACCACCTCAAGAGCCCTGAGCAGGGCTCCAATCATCGGAGTATTGGTGATATTCCGTTTGATAGTATCCAAGGCTACGCGGGTAGCATCAACAGTAAATACCCTCCCCTTGTTAAATCCTAGCTCCCTTCGTAGCTCATTAGGAGAGAGGGGAGTATTAATCAAGAGTAGCCCTCCATCGTCGAGACCCTCGGTGACATCGACGACCCCGAGCAATGTTGGGTCAAGCACCACAACGGCATCTGGCTCTGTAATCTGGTGGTGCTGCATAATTGGTGAGGAACTAATCCTGGTGTAGGCGCGAATCGGTGCTCCCATTCGCTCAGGGCCGTAGTCGGGGAATGCCTGAAAGTACTTGCCCTCATGAAGTGCTGCCTCCGCAAGAAGCTCACTGGCTGTCACTGCTCCTTGGCCCCCTCGGCCATGCCATCGAATCTCAGTGAGTTCGCTCATTAGACACCCTTCTAGCCAGCTCAATGGACAATAAATTTGCGCCCCTGGAGGGACTCGAACCCTCGCCCCCAGCTCCGGAGGCTGGTGCTCTATCCTCTGAGGTATGCGGGCAACA
>CAZYLE010000051.1:2245-9654 GCA_964648675.1 uncultured Dehalococcoidales bacterium | reverse complement strand
CCATCTTGCGGAGCCTTTATCTCATTCTGAATCTTCATCGACTCCAGTGTGAGCAGCACATCACCAGCCCTTACCTGATCACCAACCTTAACCTTAATTGAGACTATAGTACCTGGCATAGGGGCAGAGATAACCTTTTCAACGGCGCCCCTAGGTCTAGGAGGCTCTACCACTGGCGGCGCTTCCCGCTGGAACACGCCTGCAGCAACTGGAACTGTTTTAACCGCTGAAGTCGCTTCAGCGGACTCAGTTATTTCAGTTTCTTGTTCCCCGACTGTCGTCAGTCGCCCCAACAGTGTAGATAGACCTATAAAAACCAGGGAGACCAGAATAAGGGCTCCTAGCGAAATGCCGGTTAACTGGAGAGCAAAAGTCACATCACCCATTGTCATCTATCATAAAGGGATATTGCCATGCTTCTTTGGTGGCATTCGGTTAACCTTTTTATTCTTAAGTATAGACAGCGTCTGGAACAACCGCTTTCTCGTCTCCTCCGGCTCAATTATGTCTTCGAAGGATGGGCCGGCGGTAACAGATAGAAGTGGATTGGCGATGGTATCACGATACAGCCTTATTTTTTCCTCTATAGCCTTCTGGGGGTCTTTCGCTTCGAAAATCTCCTTACCATAGAAAAGCATTACTGCCTCTTTCGCACCTACCACACCAGCCTCCATGAGCGGCCAGGCAAAGACATAGTCTGTTGTCAGACCTGGCATAACGCCCATCCCCAGGTTTCCTCCACCATAAGCCTTGCGGGTAACGATCTCAACCCTGGGAACTGTCGCTTCACACAGGGCGTAGAGACACTTGGCACCATGACGAATTATTCCACCATGTTCCTGCTCTGACCCAGGCGCATAGGCTGACGTGTCCACGAATATGACCAGTGGGATATTAAAACAGTCACAGAATCTTATGAATCTGGCTTGCTTCCAAGAGCTTTCACAGGTCATCGCTCCACCGTAGACCTTCGGCTGATTGGCCACAATGCCTATAGTACGGCCCCCTAGACGCCCAAAGCCAACAACGATTTCACCAGCATACTCAGGTTTTATCTCGAAGAAATCCCTATTGTCAACAACGCGGGTGACAAGCTCATGCACGTCATAGGGCTTATCTGGGTCTTCCGGGATGACCTCGTTGAGCTCAGGAACCAGACGATACGGATCGTCGCCCGTATCCACTACTGGCGGATCTTCATCACAGCTTGAAGGCAGAAAACCAATCAACTTCCTTATATTTGTAAAGCATTCATCTTCGGTTGGTGTCCTCAGGTCAGCGACTCCGGACACAGCGGCATGAACCTCCGCCCCACCAAGGTCCTCCTTGGTGATATCCTCACCCGTCACTGACTTTACAACACGAGGTCCAGTGATGAACATATGGCTGATCTCGTCCACCATGAAGATGAAATCCATAAGCGCTGGCGAATAGACGGCAATACCGGCACAGGAGCCCAAGATAGCCGCAATCTGGGGAATCAACCCCGATGCCAGGGTGTTAGGGAGAAAAACGGAGCCCCCGTGCTTCTCGAACATCAGTGCACCGGTTGCATATGCAGCGATCCGCCCCGCCACCGAGCCGCGGTATTCGTGCGCCCGGGGAGTCGTGAAGTCCAATTAGCGGCACTCTCGCACTCATCGCTCTCTCAAGAGCTCGATACATCTTGTTCCCGTGAAACGCACCTATCGAGCCCCCCATCACCGTAGAATCCTGTGAGTAAACGTACACCGGCCTACCATCTATTAGGCCATGACCAGCTACGATGCCATCACCGGGAGTTCCATCAAGATGTCCATAAAGCTTGCCGAACTCGACGAAGCTTCCGGGGTCCAACAGCCGGTCGAGCCTCTCACGAGCGGTAAGCTTCCCCGACTGGTGCACTTTCTCTATTTTATCTGGACCTCCGCCCAAGTCCGATTTCTCCTTGAGCTCCCTGAGCTTTCCAATCCTCTCATTCATCAGCTCACCCATTTTGGAAACCTCCCTCTTTCAAATATTGGCTCCCTAAATTTCCTAAAATCACGCACTCTCCTTACGCCATCCGAATTATAGCATATATATCTGTAGCTTGTATAAGCCTTCGCTGCCCCAATAATGGGCGGTATTAGACACCTTCCAAACCTCCAGTATATCGTTTTGTTAATCCATCAGCCTGGAATCCCTTCGATGAGTACAGCCAACATCACCACGGAACCTTACAGTGACATTTCCTACCCTTTAACCACACCGATAGGCCTTGCTTTTGCCACTTTTCGGGATATTCCCGCTTCATGAGTTACCTGCACCACCTGGGCAACATCCTTGTACGCCTCCGATGCCTCTTCAGCGAGAGAGGCCATGTTACCGGTCTTGACCGTTATCCCTTTTTCAGCGAGCCTCCTGGCAACATCAGCGCCCCGCAGGCTTCTCTTCGCTGCTGAGCGGCTTTGCACTCTTCCGGCGCCATGGCATGTGGAGCCAAATGTCTCCGCCATCGCCTTCTCCGTGCCAACCAAGACGTAGGAATAGCGACCCATATCGCCGGGAATGAGCACGGGCTGTCCGATCTCAGCATATAGGCGAGGGACATCAGGGTGCCCTGCGGGGAAGGCTCGCGTAGCCCCTTTGCGATGGATACAGAGTTTGAGTCTCTTCCCATCTATCTCGTACTCCTCAATCTTGGCGATATTGTGAGTCACATCGTAGACCATCTCCAGGCCCAACTCTTCGCGGCCTGTGCCAAATACATTGATAAAAGACTCTCTGGCCCAGTGAGCGATACATTGGCGGTTAGTCCAAGCATAGTTGGCGGCGCAGGCCATGGCGGCAAAATAATTTTGCCCCTCAGGAGACCTCACCGGGGCACAGGCAAGCTGGCGGTCGGGTAGACTGATCCCATATTTCCCTACCGCGGCTCCCATAGCCTTGACATAGTCATCGCAAACCTGATGACCCAGGCCCCGCGACCCAGTGTGGATCAGAAGAAGCACCTGTCCCACCCTCTCTATCCCCATGACCGAAGCGACGGGGGCTTCATAGATCTCCTCCACCACCTCCACCTCAATAAAGTGGTTTCCGGCACCCAGTGTTCCCAGTTGGGGAGCACCCCGCTGCTTCGCCTTGACGCTCACCTGTTCGGGGTCAGCACCCTCCATTCTTCCGTTCTCCTCGGTGACCTCCAGGTCCCTTGTCTCCCCATACCCCTTCTCCACCGCCCATCTGGCACCTTTTACCAGAACCTTATCCACTTCCTGCCTATTCAGCCTCAACTTACCTTCAGACCCTACCCCCGAGGGTATATTGCGATAAAGCGCATTGACCAAATTCTCGATTCTGGGCCTGACTTCCTTTTCAGTGAGGTTGGTACGCAGTAACCTCACCCCGCAATTGATATCGAAGCCAACACCCCCAGGTGAGATTACGCCATCCTCAACCCTGGTGGCGGCAACGCCACCTATAGGGAAGCCATAGCCCCAGTGGATATCGGGCATGGCCAGAGACCTTGAGACGATACCAGGAAGGAAAGCCACATTGGCAACCTGCTCCAAGGCGTGCTCCTCTCGAATATGGGACAGCATGCTTTCATCGGCAAAGATAAGCCCAGGTACTCTCATGCCTGCCTTATAGCTCTTTGGTATCTCCCACCGATAATCGTCTATTTTCTCTAAGATTCCTTCCCCCTGCATTTTTATCACCCCCTAAATATCAAAGAGAACCTGAACCCTGTAGCCATCCCTCTCCTCAACCTTGAGCATGTGATAGGTGGCTGCCTTGAACGCCATCTTTATCTTATGGCGCTCTGAGTCGATCCTTTCCCCATAGCATCTTGCCCTGAGCCTTGTCTCGCTGAGTTCATCGATTTCAAATCTCTTAAAAAGCACATTATTCACCTCGAAGAGGTAGACCAACTCATTGAGCCATGCCACCAGAAGGTCCTCCCGATTCTCCGCAGCGACATCGGCCTCATAGCAAAGGACATCAGCCACATTTTCAAGATCGGCCATCAGGCTGAAAAGGGCGTAAGCAGCATTGGCAAAGGCCTCCCTAAGGCTGGCCCCATAGGCAGCAATACCAATGTCAGCGGTATGGTCAATAACCTCGAACTTCTTCTCCATATTTGGCAAATATTATACTAGAATGCCGACCCAAACTAAAGAGAATTGCCTTGACAACCTATAGTCTCTCTCCGATAATCTAACTTGATATAGCAGGAGGTGAGTTGTGGCTAGATTCTCCTTTCTCCCCAAGAGTGATACATTCTTTGACCTTTTCGAGGAAAGCGCCCGCAATTTTGTAGCGGCAGCTGAACTCCTGAAAGAGCTTATGGATAGATGCGAGGACGTGGAGGAAATGGTAAGGCAGATTACGGAACTTGAGCACCACGGAGATACCATCACCCACCTTATAATGTCGGAATTACACGGCACCTTTGTCACTCCCATCGATCGTGAGGACATTGCCCAGCTTGCCCAACGTATGGACGATGTGATGGACTTCATCGACGCGGCCGCGAGGCGTATGATGCTCTATGATATTACCAAATCTACGGAGAGGGCAAAGGAGTTGGCCAACATCTTGGTCAGGGTAACCTCTGAGACAAGCAAAGCAATACCCCGATTGCGCCGCCGCAGTGAGCTGAGCCATATGAGAGAACACTGCATTGAGATAAACCGACTGGAGAACGAGGCTGACGATGTAAGGCGCTCCGCCCTGGCAGAGCTATTCCGCAATCGGGTGGAACTTACTGAGGTTATCAAATGGCGGGAGATTTATGAACACATGGAGGACGCTGTCGACCGATGTGAGGATATCGCCGATATCCTCGAAGGGGTAATGATCAAGCGTGCCTGATCTCGCCCTGTTCGTTCTGGTCATTATTCTTGCCACCGGCTTTGCCATTATAAATGGCTTCAACGACGCTGCTAATGCTATTGCCACCGTAGTTAGCACCCGTGTTCTCTCCCCCCTACGTGCTGTAGTCATGGCCGCTATTCTGAACTTCGCCGGGGCGACTACAGGCCTCGCTGTAGCTATAACCATCGGCAAGGGCATCGTCGACCCAAATGTTCTCAGTTACCAAGTCATGCTTGCCGCTCTAATTGCGGTGATTACCTGGGGTCTCATTGCAACACGCCTCGGCCTGCCAGTAAGCATAAGCCACAGCTTTGTCGCCGGGCTTGTCGGAGCTGGCATTGCCACAGCAGGGACTGCCAGCATTATTATATGGAGCGGTTTTGGGATGGTACTCTCAGCAGTGGCTATCGCCCCAGCGCTCGGCTTCGCCGCAGGACTATTGGTGATGACCTCCTTGATGTGGATATTGCGCCGCACTGCACCGCTGAAGGTAGAAGGTATCTTCGGCAGGCTGCAAATCCTCTCCGCCGCCTTTATGGCCTATAGCCATGGCAAGAACGACGGTCAGATGCCTATAGGAATAATGGCCATGGCACTAATGATACACACTGGTGGCGAGTTTCACATCCCTTTCTGGGTGATAGCCCTTTCCGCATCCGCCATCGCCATTGGCACCGCCAGTGGTGGCTGGCGCGTGATCAAGACAGTGGGTATGAGGATTACCGCCCTTCGTCCCATTCATGGCTTTGCCGCCACAGGCTCGGCTGCCGCAGTGGTCGAGGTCGCATCGGCCTTCGGCATCCCGGTGAGCACCACCCACTGTATAAGCTCATCGATCATGGGGGTGGGCGCTATCAAACGCCTCTCTGCAGTGCGCTGGGGTATCGCCGGGAATATCGTGCTCGCCTGGATATTGACCTTCCCCATATGTGGCGCCATCGGCTGGCTGGTAGCCCTACTTTTCCATCTCCTATCGTGAATCCCTCAAACAAAGGTGACAATCCAAAAAGGGAAGGGAGATTCCTTGCTATGACATAGGCGAATTTAGTGGGGCGAAAGAAAGGCCTATTTATTGTTTCTCCAAGACCTCTCTTATCGGGATGCTATCTTTAATCCGGTCGACGGCATATTGGCAAGCGTCAAAGGCCTCCTGACGATGAGGAGCAGCGATAGCAACAACAAGAATAGTATCTCCAACCTCAATTCTGCCCACCCTGTGACAAATGGATACATCCTCAAGCTGCCACTGGGTACGAGTCACCTCCACAACATGCCGAAGTTGCTGCTCCGACATTTTTTTATCGCTATCGCATTCGGCGTAAAGAACCCTGTCACCGCCAGAAGAATAGCCCCTTAACGACCCGATAAAGGTGACGATGGCGCCGTTAGTATCTCGTTTCAATCGATTTATAACAAGTTCGGGAATGACGGGATTTTGGGTTAGCTCAAACATGCTCTCCTTCTGGGGCAGCCTCTTTGACAAGCTTATTTTCGACAGGCTTGTTAAAAAGCTCCTCCAACTCCTCACCCTCTATAGTTTCATTGGCTATCAACGCCTCCGCCAACTGCACCAGCTTCGCCTTGTTCTGGGTGAGGATATCCCTGGCAACTTCATAGGCATGCTGAATGAGCTTATGAACCTCCTCATCGATCTCCTCAGCAGTCTTCTCACTGTAGTCCTTCTGCTCTGCCACTTCACGCCCCAAGAATACCAATTCCTCCCTTCGCCCGAAAGTACGGGGGCCCAACCTATCGCTCATTCCATATTCGGTGACCATCCTGCGGGCGATCCTGGTTGCCTGTTCGATATCACTCTCGCTCCCGGTGGTCATTTCGCCAAAGATTATGTCCTCAGCAGCATGCCCGGCAAGCATGGTAGACAGCGTGTCATTGAACTGAGACCTGGTCCATAGATAGCGATCCTCTTTGGGCAGCAGGCGAGTGTAACCTGCCATCGTACCACGAGCGATTATCGAGACTTTATGTACTGAGTCGGCATTGGGCAACATCTTTGCTACAAGGGCATGACCCGCTTCATGGTGAGCGGTAATCTCCTTCTCTTTCGGGCTTATGAGCCTGCTCTTCTTCTCAGGGCCAGCGATCACCCGGTCAATGGATTCCTCCAGTTCGAGAAGGCCAATTGCCTTCTTGCCACGCCTCGCCGTTAGAATAGCCGCCTCGTTTACCAGGTTGGCAAGATCAGCGCCAGAAAAGCCCGGCGTCTGCTTGGCAACAGTATCCAAGCTAGCCGACTCATCCAATGGCTTATCCTTGGCATGCACCTCCAGGATTGCCTTGCGCCCCCTAATATCGGGGAAGTCGAGCACAACTTGGCGGTCAAACCGACCGGGGCGCAGTAGCGCCGGGTCCAAAATATCAGGGCGGTTAGTCGCCGAAATAACGATGACATTGGTGGAGGAATCAAAACCATCCATCTCTACTAGGATCTGATTCAGTGTCTGCTCCCTTTCGTCGTGACCACCACCAAACCCGGCTCCTCGATGACGTCCCACAGCGTCGATCTCATCGATAAAGACGATACAAGGGCTATTGCGCTTGGCCTGGTCGAAGAG
>CAZYLE010000051.1:0-2235 GCA_964648675.1 uncultured Dehalococcoidales bacterium | reverse complement strand
CCCTGGAAGCACCCACACCGACAAACATCTCCACAAACTCGCTACCGCTTATAGAGAAGAAAGGCACTCCAGCTTCACCAGCGACAGCACGGCTCAACAGGGTCTTCCCCGTGCCCGGGGGTCCCACCAGGAGCACGCCGCGAGGGATTTTGGCGCCCAGAGAAGAGAACTTCTCAGGAGTCTTGAGAAACTCCACTATCTCCAGTAGTTCCTGCTTCGGTTCATCTATTCCAGCAACATCATCGAATGTTACAGCAGGTTTTGTGCTGGGGAAAAGACGAGCCTTGCTCCGTCCAAAGTTAAGAGCCTGATTACCAGCCCCTCGCGCCCGGCTGAAGATGAACCATATCAACCCGATAAAGAACAGCAATGGCAGGAGGGTAGTAAGCAAAATGCTCCAGTCGAATCCGCTAGGTGGCTTATAGTCGAGCTTTACCTTGTTCCAATCAACCCCGCGTCCCTCTAAGTACAGCTCCAAATCACGGGTGGTCCCAGAAAAACCCGCCTTCAACACCGACGCATCGCCGGCCATGGCGGTAAGGGTCTGCCCCTCCTGGACTATTCGATTGACCGCGCCTTCCAGCATGGTGCCGTCCGACAGCGTAACCGAGCCCGTGGTAGTCAACGTCACCAAGTCATCGAGGGAACCAGTCGGCACCCCCGGAGAGCGCATGAACAAGGCGAAGAAGATCGCTCCCAGCGCCACAATAATCACTACCCAAATTACCCACTTGCTAGGAAATTTCGAACCCATTCCCCTACAAACCCCTCTCTACCTTTATATTATACCAGAAAGAGCTAAAAATTTGCATGTAATGCACTTCTTCACATTATTGGTGACGCTTCACTCCCTTTCAGATATTCCTGCTTTGCAGGCTCCCTGCCATTGTGAGTGACATACCACCTCCCCATGCTTGGCATCTCCCCGTTCTCAGTCCTGCCTCAGCGAAACATTACAAGGGTATAAGAAACCATAGCCAAAATCGCCTGCGACAAGAGAAACAGGATACATCACTCACGAGCGTTAAGTGCAAAGAAGAAATAGGGTGAGAAATAAACTCAAGTCTTCCAGCCGTTCCCTGCTATGGCTTACGGCTCATAATAGGTGACCACCAGTTTGGGGCGCTGGGCAGCGGTGCCCCAGTCTGAAGAATAGAAGGCCTTATAGGCCTTTTCCACGGCCTCATAGGTATCCTTCAGTAATACCCCATGATTGGCAATGGACCCGTCTACCCAGCCTTGAACCAGGTCATCAATGCTCCAATACTCCCAAGCGAGTGTTATAGCATCAGGCACAGTATTGGTATCCTCTGGCGTTGCTGCAATATTAGGTTGACCAAACCAATCCATTGTATCTTCACCCCAACTGCTGGTGACTTTGTAGGCTCCAATAGGTGCGGATCCTGTGCCAACAGAATTGATATAGTATAGGCCTAGTTCAGCATCGGTTACCACTGCAGTAGTGGGAATCGAGCTGAGGTCAAACTGGAGGTATGACCTACAAATATCGTTCCCAACCCCTGCACCAGTAAATAAGAATGCATCAGAACCATAATTACTGCCAGGGATGTTGAAATATACATACGTATCCTTACCGTCAGTGTCATCGGGCTGAATGGTCACCGTAGTTAGTTCCGCCTCCTCAAGCTCCCAGTTGATATAGGTGGTATCGCCAGCATTTACCGTCACCGTTCCTTCTTTGTCTTTATACCCAGCCAAGGTGAGCTTAATTGTGTGGTCACCTTCATCTACACTGGTGATTACATAGGGGGTTATGTTCCCCGTATCAGTCCCATCAATATATACCCTAGCTCCCGCCGGGCTCGACTTTATATCGAGCGTGCCCACGGTCACCGCAATAGCAACAGTGACGTAGCAACTTCCTGCGGCTGTTCCCCCTCTACCATCATCCACGGTCACCGCAACAGTGTATGTCCCTAAAGCACCGGCCACCGTCCAGTCAACCGTACTACTCGTTCCTGGGATAGCTGCCTCACAGGGACCGCTGTATCTCCATCTGTAAGTAAGGGTGTCACCATCTGGATCGCTAGCGACGCAGGTCACGGCAGAAATCTCTCCGGGGGCCACGTTTGTCGGGTCGGCGCTGACGCTGGTAATCAACGGGGGATTATTGCCTCGTGTACAGGCACTGGCAAGAAGCAACGCCACTCCAAGTAATACTAAGAACGCCCACTTACCCCATCCAGTAAGTCTCATTGACCTTGTACCTCCTTC
>CAZYLE010000050.1:7172-9687 GCA_964648675.1 uncultured Dehalococcoidales bacterium | reverse complement strand
ACATGATGCTGGGCCTGGGAGCGGTCGGGGTGGGCATTTCCACCGGTCATATCTCCTTGGAGCATGGATTGGCTCTGGGCGTGGCCGTAGGCATTTTCCACCTGTTTACCCACGCCTTCTTCAAATCGCTCCTCTTCCTGGGAGCAGGGAGCGTTAGCCATGCTACGGGAACCTTCGATATGCGGGAGATGGGCGGACTGCGAAAAGCGATGCCCTGGACATATTTCACCTTCCTCATTGCCTCTCTTAGTCTTGCGGGCATCTGGCCTCTTGCCGGATTCTGGAGCAAAGAGGGCATTCTGGCCGAGTCCCTGCATCATGTCCCGGTATTGTTCTATTTAGCCATTATAACTGTTTTCATGACCGCCTTTTATATGTTCCGTGTGATTTTCTTAACCTTCGGCGGAGGGTATCGGGGGACAGAGCAGGGCAGCCATGGCCTTCATGAATCGCCTGTAGTGATGATTGTCCCCATGGTTGTCCTGGCAATCCTCGCCGTGGTGGCCGGACTGCTGCCGATAAACGAATTCTTGGGAGGTGAGTCCCATAGTTTCTTTGGTGCTCTTACTCAGCCCTTGGCCTGGGCCTCGCTCGTTTGGGCTGGTGGGGGCATATTTGTAGCCTATGCCATATACAGCGCAAGGTGGTTCTCCGTAGCATCGCTACGACAGCGGTTTGCCTTCATTTATACCCTATTGTCTCGCAAGTACTGGTTCGATGAGCTTTATGAAAACCTTTTCATCATGAGGCTGCTGGTGAACGGCATCTTCGCAGTCCTTCACTGGTTTGATGACCATATTATCGATGGTGCGGTGAATGGTATTGCCGGGGGCACAGTGGTGGTGGGGACAGTTGTGCGGAGGCTGGAAACGGGACAGCTACAAGCCTACGGGCTGGCCATATTTATCGGCATTCTGGTCATTGTAGCCTGTATCTTTATATTTGGCTAGAAATTAGGAGGAAAGGTTGAGTTTTCCCTATCTATCGACAATCGTCTTCCTCCCCCTTGTCGGGGCGATCGTCATTGCCCTGCTCCCATGGGCTAACCCCAGGCGGATAAAGCTTACCGCCGCTGCTTTCACCGCGGTGTCTTTTATTCTGTCTCTCGCCCTGTTTTTCTTGTTCGACCGATCCCTTGCCAGCCCTCAGTTTGTGGAACAGGTATCGTGGATTCCGGCGATCAATGTCCAGTATTTTATGGGACTCGATGGGCTGAGCTTACCCCTGCTGCTCCTGACCACCTTGATAGGCTTCATCGCTGTGTTCGTTTCCTGGAAGATAGACCTCAGGGTCAGGGAATACTTTGCCTGGATCCTTGTACTTGAGACGGGTATCCTGGGGGTGTTTTGCTCGCTGGATCTCGTTCTCTTCTTCATTTTCTGGGAGGTGGAGATAATACCGATGTATCTGCTCATCTCCATCTGGGGTTCGGGTAGAAAAGAGTATTCGGCGATGAAGTTCGTTCTCTATACCCTTGCAGGCAGTGCCATGATGCTCGCTGGCATCTTGCTCCTCTATTTCCAGGCAGGCACATTCAATATGGTGACGCTGGCCGGGATGGGGCTTGATTCCATCCTGAGCTCCTTGACAGCAACTGCGATCTTCTTTCTTATTCTTTTTGCTTTTGCAGTGAAGCTGCCTGTTTTCCCCTTTCATACATGGCTACCCGATGCCCATACCGACGCCCCGACCGCGGTGAGCGTGATCCTTGCCGGGATACTGATTAAGATGGGGGGCTATGGCATGCTGCGGGTCTGTGTGAGCATATTCCCCGAAACTGCGCAAAACTACGCCCCATTCCTCATTGTTTTGGCGGTGGTCGGTATCCTTTATGGAGCGGCGGTAACCTTGAGGCAGACCGACCTGAAGAGGCTGATTGCATATAGCAGTATCAGCCATATGGGCTTTGTGCTCCTGGGGATTTTTGCTCTGAGCCAGGTGAGCATGACTGGTGCGACTCTCCAGATGGTCAGTCACGGGCTGGTAACCGGTCTCCTCTTTGCTATGGTGGGTCTGGTCTACGAAAAAACACATGAACGGAGTATTCCCAAGCTTGGCGGGCTGGCGCGCTTGCTGCTTTGGGACTTCCAGGCACCAGTGGCTTCGCTGCTGAGTTCCTGATTTTCCTCGGCAGCTTCAATAGCAATGTGGTCCCCGGTATTCAGGTCTATACAATTGTAGGTATTTTGGGAGTGGTGCTCGGTGCGGGCTACATCCTGTGGATGTTGAAGCGCGTGTTTTACAATGCCCCAAAGGCGGAATACGATGGGGTGCCTGATGCCAATAGGTTGGAGATGGTTTATACCTTCGCCCTGGTGGCGATGATCATGCTCATCGGGATCTATCCAGCGGTACTTACCGATGTCATAAAGACTGGGGTTTCGCCAATACTGGCTGCCCTGGGCTTATAAGGAAAGAGGAGGAGCATCATTAGGATAGCAAAGGTGGTTTAAGGAGCGAGTATTGAATATTTATCTACTGGCACCTGAAATAAGCCTTTTGGTCCTGGCTCTGG
>CAZYLE010000050.1:0-7162 GCA_964648675.1 uncultured Dehalococcoidales bacterium | reverse complement strand
GTTCTCCTCGACCTGTTCATCGGTCGGAAGTGGCTCCTTGGGATGATAAGCGTTGTCGGGCTCATCGTTCCCGCCGCCTTCAGCGTCGTGCTTTGGGGTATAAATGAGACCTCCTTTGGTGGTGCCTTGGTCGTTGACCAGTTCTCCCTATTCTTCAAACTCTTTTTCCTGGTGGTAGCAGCGCTGGTGATTCTCTCTTCAACCGACTATGCCCATAAGTTTACTGCCTTCCGTGGTGAATACTACGCCATGTTGCTTCTTGCCACCACGGGGATGATGCTCATGGCATCTACCCGAGAGCTGATATCAATCTACGTTGCCCTGGAGTTGACGGGAATCTCTCTTTATGTGTTAGCTGGCTTTCTCAAGGACCCCAAGTCCAGCGAGGCGGGATTGAAATACCTGTTGCTCGGTGCTGTGGCCAGCGCGGTGCTGCTCTATGGCATGGCGCTGGTTTTCGGGCTCACCGGCACCACCCATCTTCAGGGGATAGCTGACGCTATTTCGGCCGGGGGTTTGCTAAACAGTCCGGCATTACTCATGGGTATCGTTTTGCTGGTGGCTGGCTTTGGCTTCAAGATCGCCGCTGTCCCCTTCCAGATGTGGGTCCCCGATGTTTATGAGGGGGCGCCTACGCCAATCACCGCATATCTCTCTGTGGCCAGTAAGGCGGCGGGATTTGCAGTGATATTGAGGGTTTTCTATGAGGCGCTGGGTTCGGCAAGCCTGGACTGGGGAATGATATTTGCCGTTTTAGCCGCTATCACCATGACCGTAGGCAATGTAGTCGCTATTGCCCAGAAAAATATCAAGCGAATGCTGGGTTACTCCAGTATCGCCCAGGCGGGCTATCTCATGGTCGGGCTGGCGGCGGTTAGCACCACGGGGAGCAGCGCCTTAGTCTTCTTCTTGGCGTGCTATGCCTTCACCAATCTGGGAGCATTTATCGCCATCATCGCCATATCCAACAAGGTGGATAGTGATGAGATCGCCGACTACTCCGGGATGGCGCGGCGGGCTCCATTGCTTTCTCTGGCTCTGGCACTTTGCCTCATCTCGCTTACTGGCATACCGCCAACAGCGGGGTTCATGGCCAAGCTGTATATTTTCAGCGCTGGCATCGATTCTGGGTTAGTGTGGCTAATTATCATCGCCGTAATAAACACGGTGATTTCCGCATACTACTATCTTCGTGTAGTACGTGTGATGTATCTGGGCGCACCCTCATCTGAAGAGAGGGTACCTTCCTCAGGAGCGCTTCGTGCTGCCCTCTCTTTCGCCTGTCTCGGCGTGTTGGCTCTCGGAATCTATCCCTGGATGGTGCTCAGGATTGCCGAGGCTGCTGCCAGCATGCTTTTCCCTTAAAACTGCTGGGTTGTCAAACCAGGCGATGTCTTTATCTTTACCTGTGAGGTTAGGTATTCGGCGGTGCGGCGACTAGCCAACAAGGTGACGAACCTCGATTCGGTGCTATCCACACGCTGCGTGATGAGCTAGCATAGCGAAGACCATCCCTCGGTCATTACGAATTGAAGTTGCGGTGATGTGCTATGGAATATTATGCCAGAATCGCAGCTAGCGGATCGTATCTATTAGATTCTTGACCGCAAGGCTTGTCGCAGAGCCTTAGGCACTCCAATAAAGAAACGAATTGGACACAGTTGCCCAAAGCATACACAACAGGTGGCGGAAAATACGCTACCTTGGCCTGTTAGAGTAGTGTCTATAGCTCCTAATATACGGTTGCGCTGCTGCCGAAGTCCTAACCTACCGCTTCGCCGAATACTTCTCAGCCATTGGGCCCACCACGGGCAGCTTGAAGCGTTCTCCCTGGTAGGCTTTTACCATGAGAATAATCCACATCACAACGGCAAACAGCCATACAATATATCCTATTATGTCAAATATGATCCCGATAAAGGGGATAATCGCCAGGATCGCTAGAACAATCTGGACAACCGTTACCGCACCGAAGAAGATGATGGACTGCATAGCGTGAAAGCGGACGGACTCGTCCTCCTTCTCTATAAGAAAGAATATCAATCCGGTTATCCAGCCAACCAAATACGACAGCAGTCCAGCTATGTTGGACTCGAGGCCTGTGCTGCTCTTCTTTTCGCTCATTTTCGTCTCCTTAAAGGTGTTATCACAATAACTGATCTTGGGACGTCATAACTGCCCTATCACCGCTGGCTATGCTTGGTACAATGTAGCAGCTTAATCAAATTCCGTCAATCGCTTGATCTCAGCGATGTCAATCGGTGGAGTTGCCACGCCGGATTTGACCAAGACGTGTAATTACTGATGGAAAGGCTGGGCACCCTTTGTGCATAGATACCCAGCCTCTATAACAAGATACACGCTGTATTGGCTTCAACTCTTGCCGATTCTGAACATCTTGGTGCCGCATACGGGGCAGACACCCTTGGTGGCGGGCTTACCATTCTTCATGGTTATTTTCTCGGGGTTTCTCATCTCTCTCTTGGCACGACACTTAACACAATAGGCTTCCATTTAATATACCTCCTCTCATTTTGAGGGATATTAAACTATTTACTACTAGAATGTCAATACGCATACGCAGGTATGTAGTGCGAATTGGAGGCAATTTCCTGTGTATAACCGTAATAGCCAAAATTTCATAAAAGTTTTACAGCGGGGAAAAACTGCGATAGCAATTGGTGTTTACAATAAAATCAGACTGTTGGGTTGGCGTGCAGGCTTGGAAAGAGGGGCCCCACCACATCCTGTAGCTGACCTCAGCGAAAAAAGAGAGGAGGAACCGACAATGAAGAAGGTGTTCTGTTTAGCCTTGGCGGCGGTAGCACTGGCTTGGGGCTGGCTATCGCCAGGGAGATAGTGCTTGCCCACGGTGGGGATATCGAGGCCAGGAATGCCCCGGGTGAAGGGGCGGAGTTCATCGTAAGGCTGCCCGCGCATCCGTCTTGAGCAGCTCAGCAGATTCTGGGCAGGAGCTCGCCGACAAGCATATCGACGATGCGAGACGCTCCAAGGCGGGTCCTCATGACGACCATTTCGGGGTGTTCTTGCGTAATCTCGCCGATAATTGTTGCCTCAGTTGCATACTTGTTTTGCCTCATTCTTTGGACGATCTTCTCGGCATCGTTGGGAGCAACAACTGCTATCAGCCTTCCCTCATTGGCGACGTAAAGAGGGTCAAACCCCAGCATCTCACAGGCGGCCCGTACTGCATCCTGCACCGGAATCGCATCCTCATGGATCAGGATGCCCACTTTGGACTGGGTGGCAAACTCGTTGAGGGTGGTAGCTAGCCCTCCTCGCGTCGGGTCGCGGAGGCAGTGAATTTCACTCGATACCTCGAGCATTTCAGATACCTGTCTATTCAGCGGGGCGCAATCGCTTATCACCGGGCTGGCGAACTTCAGCCCCTCCCGCTCGCTCATTATGGCGATGCCGTGCTCGCCAATGGGTCCACTCAAGATAACCTTATCGCCAACCCTGGCATTGGAGCCCGAGATATCCACACCATCGGGAATGATGCCTACCCCGGCGGTGTTGATGAATAGACCATCGGCGTTACCTCTATTCACTACTTTGGTATCTCCAGTGACCACCTTTACCCCGGCCTCATCGGTTGCCTGCTGCATTGAGCTTATGATTGTCTTCAGGTCGCTCAGTAAGAATCCCTCCTCGATGATGAAAGATACGCTGAGGTATAGGGGTGTGGCGCCGCTCATCGCCAGGTCGTTCACCGTGCCGCAAATGGACAATTTCCCGATGTCGCCGCCGGGAAAGAAGATGGGGGTTACAATATAGCTGTCGGTGGTGAAGGCCAGGCGACCACTGGCGTCAAAGACGGCTGAATCGTCCAACCTGGAAAGCAATGCATTATCAAAGGAGGGCAGAAAGGCATTCTTCACCAGGTCATGGCTTAGCTTTCCCCCGCTGCCGTGAGCGAGGAGGATCTTCTCGTCTTCAAAGTGTTCCATAGTGATAATAGCTGGCGCAACTCCCTTCTGAAGATACCATGCAAGGCCCCACGGGATACTCCGGAGTGCAGGAATTGCGAAACAGTTTGCAGTCGGGAGGTGTCTTTACCCCTCTAAGTATATCACCGCAGATGCAGCCCTTGTGCTCCAAGGTCGGCCCTGGATCGATGTTAAAGGCTTGTTCCGCATCAAACCGCTCGTATTCCTTTCTTAGCCTTAGACCGCTCTGTGGAACTGAACCGATGCCCCGCCAATTTGCCGGAGATTGCTCAAAGACGATGTTCATCAACTCCTGAGCCCTCAAGTTGCCTTCGGTGGTCACCCCGCGTCGGTAGGCGATCTCTAACCTTGGCTCACCTTGTTCTAGCTGATTGACCAGCATATCCACCGATAATAGGACATCCAGAGGCTCGAATCCAGTAACGACGCAGGCGATGCCATAATCGCTGGCGGCGAATTCCCAGGGACGAGAGCCGATGATAGCGCTCACATGTCCAGGGCAAATGAGACCATCAAGCTTTACCTCACCGGAGTCCAGCAAGGCCTTAATCACCGGGGGGCAGACCTTATGTAAGGAAAGGACGTAGTAATTCCTTATTCCCTCCTCCGCAGCCTTTAGGATTGAGGCGGCGATGGTGGGTGCCGTCGTTTCAAAGCCGATGCCAATAAAAACGACTGCCTTTTCCGGGTTGTCTCTGGCGAACTGAAGAGCATCGATGGTTGAATAGACAACTCTTACATCGGCGCCATCTGCCCTCGCCTTCTGCAAGTTGGAGCGGCTGCCGGGAACCCTGAGCATGTCGCCAAAAGTGGTGATGATTACATCGGGCTCTTTGGCAAGGGCGATGGCTTTGTCGAGGTCGGCGTTGGCGGTAACGCAAACGGGGCAACCGGGCCCTGAAAGCATTTCAATCGTTTCGGGAAGGAGCTGGCGGATGCCGTGCTTCATGATGGTGACGGTATGCCCGCCACAGAACTCCATCAGCCTGATGTGCCTTTTCGATTGGCGGTGGATTTGTCTAATCACCGCCTTAGCCATGTCGGCGTCTCGGAACTCGTCAATGAATTTCATCTTTTTCGAATTAGAAGCTATTTCCCGAAGTTTTACCACACTTGGAATAGACTGTCAGAAGTTGTAAGCATTCACTCATTATATATGTCAAGCTGAGCCATTCGGCTTCACTCAGAACCGGCGAAGCGAAGGGTCTCTGATATTATTCGGTCGCGGAGTTTATCCTGAGTTGTATTAGATTCTTCGCTACGCTCAGAATGACAGTTGGATAGTACTCCCTCAGGATGACATCACGGTAAACGGTTTAACCCCGCAGCTTATGCTTCCGCCAGCCGTTCCATCTCCTCGAAGATTCTTAGTGTCTCCTGTGCTTCCTCTTCATCGACGACAGCTATAGCATAGCCGGTGTGGAGGAGTACATAGTCGCCGACTTCAGCCTCGGGAGTGAGGAAAACGCTGATCTTCTGAGTTAGCCCACCGAAGTCGACCTCCGCCTCGCTTCCTTCTATCGATTTGATTTGAACCGGTATGGCAAGACACATTTTACGGTCTTCACGCTCCTGTTATTCTCTTCAGTTCAGTTTTTCCACTTATACATACACAATTATTCAGCTCATGCTAAGGTCGAAAGAGCGATAACTGCCTGGCCAAGTGAGATGCCGCCGTCGTTGGTGGGGACAAGAGAGTGGGTCAGCACCTCAAAGCCCTCCTTTTCCAAAGCGTTGATGGTCAACCTCGAGAGTAGGCGGTTCTGAAACACACCACCGCTCAAGGCAACTTTACATAACTTAGTCTTTGCAGCGATTAACCGACACATCTCTGCTGTCATTTGGGCTATTGTACGGTGAAACCCAAGGGATATCGTGCCAACGGGAAGGTGATCTATATCGTTAATGATCGCCTCAAACATTTCTTTTAGCTTCACGATGCTGACCCCATCCTGTTCTACTATGGAATAGGGATAGGTTTTTATCTCGCAAACGGCGTCGGTTGCCGCCATTTCCATTTCAACCGCTGCTTGAGCTTCGTAATCCACTCTTCCTCTGATACCCAGGAGCGCCGCTACCCCATCGAAGAGACGCCCACAGCTGGAGGTCAGTGGAGAGTTGATACCTTTTTCGAGCTGACGTTTCATAATCTCTTTCTCATGCTGGCCGATATCTTTTAGGAAGGGCGGGCCATTATCGGTCATGCTCTGCCCTAAGAGGGCGTAAATGTAGGAAAAAGCCATGCGGTAGGGTCTTTCTATTGCGGCAGCACCGCCGGGCATGGGCACATATTCAAGGTGCCCTACCCTCTGAAAGCCCCTGTAGTCGGTGACCAGAAACTCACCACCCCAGATGGTGCTGTCGTTGCCATAGCCCGTGCCATCAAGAGCGACGCCGATAACCGGCTCTTGAACTCCATTTTCCACCATACAGCTAACGATGTGAGCATGGTGATGCTGCACTCCAATGAGCGGTAGGTTGCCAGCGCGCTCCTTGGCGTACTTGGTGGAAAGGTACTCCGGGTGAAGGTCGTATGCCACAACCTCTGGCTCAAGGCGGAAGAGCCTTTTGTAGAGTTCAATAGTGTTCTCGAAGTGCTCCATAGTCTCCAGGTTCTCCATATCGCCAATATGCTGGCTGACGAAGGCATAGTTGTCCTTGGTAATGCAGAAGGTGTTTTTAAGCTCGGCACCACAGGCGAGGACCTGTTTTGCCTTGAACGGAAGGTGAATTGGGTAAGGGGCATAGCTACGCGCTCGCCTGACGAGATGGGGCTTTCCTCTCTCTACTATGGCCACACTGTCATCGTAGCGGCTATGTACATCGCGGTTGTGCAGAATGAAAAAGTCGGCGATGCCCTTGAGCCGGCGCAGGGCCTCATCGTTGTCTTTAGCAATAGGCTCCTCGCTTATATTCCCGCTGGTCATCACTAAAGGAAGGCCAGCCTCCCTGAGCAGCACATGGTGCAGAGGGGTGTAGGGCAGCATCACACCCAGGTATTTGAGTTCAGGGGCCACCTTCTTTGAAACGGAGGAACCATCTTGCCACCGCAGAAGCACTATGGGGCACTGGGGAGAGGTAAGCAGCCCCTCCTCCTCTTCGGATACTATGCAGTGTTTTCTGATGTTCTCAATGGTGTCCAGCATTATCGCCAGGGGCTTATAAGGGCGCTTCTTTCTGTCGCGCAACAA
>CAZYLE010000049.1:9600-10044 GCA_964648675.1 uncultured Dehalococcoidales bacterium | reverse complement strand
TTATGGCGCCACCTAAGGACCGCATCTGGGCTGGGAGGCTATACAGCTTCGGCACGCCGCTGGACATCACCCAGCCCATCCAGAACCCACTGCTCAACACCACCATCAAGGTGAAGCAGAACGTGACGGTAGCCGCCCTAGCCGGGCCGGCGTCGGTTGGACCGCCAATATCCCCAATTACCGCAAACTACCGCGTCCGGCTGTGGGCAAAGGTGTACAAGAAGGACGAGCTGCCGAGATTCGGTTCGATGGCCTTCCCCACCTATCTCCACGAGAGGACGAGAAACCGTACACTTCCGATAAGCAAGTCGGCCATTCCCATCAACGCCGATACCTGGCTGACGCTGCCCGGCGGCAAGGACCAGGCTATACCCAAGATTAACCCCTTCGCCAGGTATGCCCGGAACCTGCTGGCCACCGACGGCATGCAGGGAGACTACCAGT
>CAZYLE010000049.1:2736-9590 GCA_964648675.1 uncultured Dehalococcoidales bacterium | reverse complement strand
TACCAGTTCCGCCTCGTGACCGGTGGCGTGTCTGAGGAGCAGCAAAACCTGTACTGGGAGTTTGATGAGCTGGATGCCCTCTTCATCGAGGGTCTGGGAATCAAGACCGGGTCCACCGGCTTTCCCGCAACCAACATAGCCCGATGTGGCTTGAGAATTGACGGCAGCTATCACCCCAAGGGGCCGACCGACCGAACCAGCCTGTTCCCGACCACTGTCGGCATCAACCAGCTGAACTTCGGTCAGCTCTTCCCGATGGCGCCGGCAGCCCACCCCTACTACGCGGCAATACCCAAGCTGCCGCAGCCTTACATGATATGGAACGAGATCAGCTACGTGGTAATACGATAGTCTGTGTCACCGGAATCAGAGTCGAGATGAGAGGAGGGTAGTTAGCGGTGAAAAGTTTCGTTTGTTTAACCAATCAGCCCTTTATTCCTGGGGATGAGGTTGACGTGATCGACGAATGTCCATATTTCAGGGAGGACGATGTGGCACAAATAGTGATTGATGACCCCTGGTGGGGGGTAATTCCTCTGACCTTGGCAGCTTATAATGCTGCCCTCTACCCCACCTTCGCCACCTGGGGTGAAATCATGTTTGACGCCACCGCCCGCCATTTCCGATGTGGGACACCTCTCTGGTGGGGCAAGGTCACCGCCTATGTCATCCCGAAGGGATCAAGGGTTCTGGTGTCTTAATCCGAAGGCGTCACGGACCGGTAGAACGTCGGCATAGTGACGAAATCACTAACGCATAAGGAGGTTAACATGTTACAAGGGATCTTGGAACAGAGCGCGGTACAAAAATACCCTCTAGGCATGAGATATACCGAGGGCGATAGGGTATTCCGGTACTGCAAAGCAGGTGGTGCCCTTACTGCCATGAAAGCTGGCCACCAGGGTCATGTCGCTACCGAGGTCTATACCAAGGCAGTTGAATATGCCGCTGGGAGTTACCAGGTTGCTATCCTGGACACGGATGGTGGCCATGGGGTGGATTATTACAAAGATGGCTACATCTGGATCATGGTCGCTGGTAACTACCGAATGTATAAAATCAAGAGTAGCACCGCCAGCGATGGGGTATCTGTAACACTCACGCTATATGAGGCATTGGTGGTAACTGTGCCAGCCAGCACTTGGACTACCGCGTGGCCGAACATATATTCAAATGTCGTCGGTGATGCTTCCACCAAGATGTCGAATGTCTGTGTGCCACTAATTGATGTTGATTCAGGCAAGTACTTCTGGGGTCAGACTTGGGGGCCTTGCTTCGGGACTGCATTCAATGTAGTACCCGGCGTTAATGATAACCAGCGAGAGGTCTACTTCAATATAGATGGCGCCTTGATGGCTGGTGACGACCTAAGCTTGGATACCACAGTGCGCCAGCGGGCTGGATTCATTATTACCAATACTACCCCGGGCGGAGACCAGTTCTACATGCTCCAGCTAGCACCGTAAAGTAACTGTTTGCTTCGCGCTAAAGCTAAATATTATCGCCGGAGCCTTTGCCGGTGAGAAGCAAATGATATTGCCTATCAGCGGCAGTAACTCCGTGATAGGCAATATTGTTTTAGGAGGCTACTATGCCAATTAGTGAAGGAACGGTCCGTCTTGTCAAGTATCCGCCAGAGTGCATCCCGGATGCCTGGTTCGGCAACGTGCCGCTCAACGCCGAGTTTGCGCCGCCGGTGCTGGACCTGAAAAGGTTTTCTCCATACATCGCCATTCTGGCCAACATTCAGCTCGGGGCCAACGCTGCTGTCGTCCTCAGGGCACGGTATAACGATGTCAGGATAGCGGAGAATACCGCGGCCCTGCTCAATCTCCTCCCCGGGGCCTGGCGGCTGCCGGCCAAGGATATCCTCTACTACAACTTCTTCGGCACGGTCGGCGCTCCGGTCGCCAACTACACCACTCACTTCGGACTGTGGGTCAAAGGCGGCTCGCCAACCACGCCGACAGTTGCTGATAAACTCCTCTACGGGATAAAGCTGACTCCGGCGGAGATGTCCCTAGCAGAGAAATATAACATCAGGGAATCGGTGGAGAAGGGAGTACTGCCCTTACCTATAAGCCAGCAGATTGAGAGAGAATACCACGTGCTTGGGGAGGAAACACACAGCCGGTCGATAAACATTGCTGTAGCTGCTATTTACACGATAGAGACACTGTATCCAAGGCCTAACGAGATCCTGGTTCTTACCCGGATCGCTGCCGCCCCTGGGACAGCGGCCCAGAACGTCCAGATTATCATTGACCGCGACAGCGACGCCAACTATGCGACCTTCCCTACCTTTCCTCTCAGCTTGGTGGCTGGCGGCGAGGTGGAATGTTTCATACCGGCGACAAGGGAGATCCGACTCACGACTACTGCCACCGTTGCCCCTGGTGCACATCTCTTCCGGTATACGATTAAACGCATAAAAATCACCAATACACTTCGGGCAAGGTTCGGCTTGGCGAGTAAAGACGAACTGCCGGGAGATGTCTGGGAAAAGTGTCTTGCGGGGGTGCTCTGATGGCTGAAGAAGAAGGGAAAACGGCCCAGGGATTGGTAATTGGCGGCATAGGGGGCACGGTGCTCGGGGCAACTATTGCCGCCCTACTCACGGCTAAGCCAGCGGAGGCAGCTCCCCCAAATGAAAAGCTCGACTACCTGATAGAATGCCTGACCACTCTAGTTCCAGTGCTCGCACAAGTAGCTGAGAGCAACACTCAACTAATTGAGTTGCTCCAGCAGTGGCTCGCTGCCCAGGGTGTGCCACCCGCCGAGGGAGTAGAGGTTACTGTCCTAACACCATGGGTAGCCAAAGAGCCGGAGGAGATATACCGTTATGCCATCAGGACAACCGGTACCTTTTACTCCAGCAAGATGGTTGATTGGACTAAGGGGAAGAGACTCGTTATCAAGGTGGAGTCATCGCTAAACGAGGCGATCCAGGTTCAGATTATAGGCAACACTGTTAACGACATCGAGATGGCTACAGATATAAATGGGGTGCTCCCCTGCTCCGCTAATGGTAACATCAGCGTGGGCTTGGCCTGGGATGATTGGCACCCTTATGTCGGTGTGAGGATAACAGTAGCCACGGCACCAACGGCGGGTATTCTGTCTATCTGGGCAGTGATACAGGAGTAAAACAAGGACAAGAGAACTAAATGGCGGAAGAAGCAACATTTTACCATAGTGATATAGATGTCTACCGAACTAGCCGAGAGAACACGGATGGTGGGGCACTTTATAATGAAGCTCACGATGCTGCAAGTGCCGATGTCCACTTAGGGCCCGGCACTGGGATGAGGGTAGGACAAGAATTTTCCTTGCCCGTTAATAAGAAGATGTGGATTCGCCGAGGGCCTGCGATATGGTTCGACACGAGTACATTACCTTCTGATGCTACAATCCTAAGTGCGGAAGTAAGGCTTGCTTTTATGAAACATACCAGCGCCTATCATACTGAAAATTTTGACTGGTATCTAAAGATTAGAGGAGGCTTAGACCTAAATGCTCTATCGCCTAATGTGCTGGCTAATTACCCAGAGCTTCTTAGTAAGGGAACAGAGTTTGATAGCAAGTATGCTGACGATATAGCCGATAGCATGACAGCCTACACCTTCTCCGTCCCTATCGGGTATATCAACAAGACGGGCAACACTGTTATAGTTGCCCTAAACGGTAAAGATGAAGCAAGAATACCACCTGACTATTCAGGTGGGCAAACCCTAGAGGAACTTCTATTTCATGGAGGGACAGAAACTCTTACACGCCCAAAGTTAACCGTAGTCTATAGCACTCCCTCACCACCGGTTGAGCCTACTGTAACTACCGACCCAGCTACAGATGTTGAGCATGAAACAGCTACCCTAAACGCCACCTTAGTTGATGATGGTGGTGAAATCTGTGATTGTGTCTTTCTATGGGGAGAGACAGAGTTTTATGGAAATGTTACCCCTACCCAAAGCAAAGTAACTGGACAGTCATTTTCTCAGGCAATAGGAGGCTTGAGTCCAAATACAACCTACCACTTCAGAGCTCTTGCTGAAAATTCAGCAGGACAGGGAGCTGGTGCTGATAGGACATTCACTACCACTCCATTTATTTGTCTAAGTAGGGCCTACGCCTTGAGCCGAGAGGAGCTGTAAGATGACAAGCGTGGGATATGCCCTGGCCAGGGCAGAACTAATACGAGCGTTGACCGCATATAGTGGCATTACCACTGCTGATGGCGCTGTCGATGGCACTACCCTCGTTGATACGAATCTTAAAGGCAGAAATGACTTTATCACCGGAAAGACCATCCTGATTATGAGCGGGGATGCCAAGGATGAGGACAAGGGGGCAGCGTCGTTTGATAATGCCACAGGCACTATCACAGCTCAAGGTACTGGCTTCAGTGCTCAGATAAAGGTGGGGACTATCTACCGGATACTCAATATCTCTACGGTAGAGATTGCAGTAGAAGCCATCAAGGCCCAGACTGCCTACACTGAGGACAGCGTCTCGGGCACGACTACTAATGATTGGGTTACGGCTCTTGACCTCGACACAAGAGGTGTTAAGAATGCGTCTTTTGTAATCAAGAATACGGATGGCGCAAATTCATTAGACTACAAGGTGCTTGCCAGACATGCTAACTATGCGACCGGTGATGATGAGGAGGAGCAAGCGGCGCTAACACTGGCTGCCGGGGAGAAAGGCCTGGTTCAATTGGTAAAGGGCTACTCACGAATTAAGATACAGGTTAAATCAACCGTGGCTGATAGCCATGCCACGTATGGTATAGAGTATCTGATTAACCGATAGGAGGAGGCAAATGGCAGATAATGAGGTAGATAAGGAACTAGAGATAGCCAGGAGCAAGGTCAGGCGCCGCCTGACCTATGGCGCAGGTATAGTTCTGGCTTTTCTGGTAATCTGGGGCACAACATGGATGGGAGACAGAGCTATAGCCATTGCTGGAATTCAGGCAGGCCTAGCCATAATCTTCTACTGGTTTGGACAAAGGTCAGTAAAACCTCCAGAAATTAAGTGAGGTGTAGCAATGAATAGGTTGAAGAAGTGGCTAATACCGATAGCAACCATATGCCTATTGCTGGGCATTTTGATTGGCGGTGGCTATGCTCCGACACCCCTGGGCGAGATATTTGACCCTTCTGGTAATCCTTTTGTCCATAGATTCAGTGACGTCCTCCCTTCTGGTGTTCAGGGTGACGTTCTTTATCACGATGGTACTCAATGGACAAGATTGCCTGCGGGCACATCAGGGGATTTTCTCAAAACTTTAGGCGCTGGGAGTAATCCAGCCTGGGATACTGTTACTGCTGGTGGCGGCGACGCCTATATCACCGTGGCTGCCTCCGATACGCCCGCTACACTTAAGGACAGGGCCGACTATACATGTTCCGGCACGAATGATGAGGTCACCATCGAGGCTCTTGTAGCTGCAAACACGAAAGTCAAACTGATGGTTGGCACATTTGAGTTTGATGGCACTCTGGATATTGTTGTCTCAAACTTTGTCCTCGAAGGCTCCGGCCCAGGCACCGTTATTCAAGGTGATATTGCCACTAACTATATTTTGGTTGGTGATGGGGCCACCGCTGTTTCTAACGTCATTATTCGCTGGCTAAAAATTGATGGCACCTCCCAGACTAATGGTAATGGTATTTATTTCAAGGGCGGTGGCACCGGGCTTAAGGTCAATGACTGCGTTGTGGAGGGCTGCATCATCATGAACTGCGACGATGCTGGAATCAAACAGGAGAAGAACGACGTAGGTCATGGCCACCGCTATGTTCATAACCACATCCTTTCCAATGGTGGAGGGGGGATTGTGCTCACCACCACCCACAACTGCGAGATAGCCAACAATGTCATCTCTGAAAACGGCAGCCGGGGAGTCTATGCCGGTGATACCTGCAGGATTTCGAGTAACTTCTTCTACAAAAACAGCTCTGTGCAAATATACGCCATCGGCAATAGAATAGCCATTACAGACAATGTCATCATAAATGGGGCTGAGGCGACTACTGCCGCAATAGGAATCCAGATTGCAGCTCACCTCTCTCTCATCGTTGGCAATAGAATCACCGACAATACCTATGGCATCTATTGCTCTAGTAACTACGTTACTATCACGGGCAATCTGATTGAAATGAACCATGATAATGGGATTTGCCTTGCCGCAGCCAAAAATATTACAGTTACAGCTAATAGCCTTGATGATAACTGCAATGGAGGAACTCAACAAGACGAGATTTCAATTTCTAACTCCCAATATTGCGTCATTGCTGAAAACACTATTCGTGCCATTGCTGCTGACGCCGATTATGGAATCAACGAATCTGGAACCTCTGACTACAATACCATTGAGAGCAACGTCATTCGGGGCGTTAATGTTGCCACAGTGATTACCGTTGGTGAGCACACCATCCTCAGGGATAACGGTGGCGCTACCGTAGTTCAAGAACGTGACCTTGTCTTGATGAAAAATACCTCAGGGGGCGACCTCGTGGCAGGCAATGTCGTTATCATAAAGAGTGTTGCTGCCGGCAATGAGATAACAACTACCATCACCGGGGGCGATGATAAGGTCTTTGGGATGCTTCTCGATAACACCGCTGACAATGCTTATGGCTCAGTTCTTATCCTCGGGAAAACTACCCTGCTTAAGGTAGATGGGACCGCTGACATTGCTATCGGGGACTTTCTATGCACGTTTACGACGGCAGGAATAGCCCAGCTGGCTGGAGCGGGTGACATGGCCTTTGCTATAGCCTTGGAGGCGTATGCCACCGATGACTCTAATGGCATCATTGATGCCCTGCTAATAACGCCAAGGAAAC
>CAZYLE010000049.1:0-2726 GCA_964648675.1 uncultured Dehalococcoidales bacterium | reverse complement strand
GGTCTATATTCCGCTGGGGTCGCTTTTCGGCATGTCGCTACGTAGCTAAGGAGGGCCAATGAAGGAAGGTAAAACGGAAAGGAAAATGTCGCCAGCTATAGTCATAATACCGATAGGGCTGGCGCTTGGCGGAGCGGCCGCCCTTGCCTTGGCTGCGGCAGCCAAGGCGCCGCCTCCTGAGCCTGAGCCAGGACTGGCAACCCTCTATGGCAGGGTAACTGACGCCGCAACCGGCAAAAATCTGTCTGGCGTCTATGTGGGGCTGTGGAATTCTGCCGGAGTAGAGTTACTGGCTGACGCCATTACCAACGGGCAGGGCAACTACTCAATAAAGAACAATCTGCCAGGCAATTATATTGTGCAGTTTTCCAAAGACGGCTACGAAACTCTGGTGAGGTGAGACATGGTAACGCTAAAAGAAGGTCTGAATGAATTAAATGTGCAGTTGATGCCTAGTGTTGTTATAGACTTTCCCGACCTAATGATACTGGATGTGGAGGGAATACCCTTCACTAATATAGGACAGGAGCCTGTGCTTACAGTTGACAAATTTGTTGCCGCTTTGGAGCCATGTATTAGTATGCCCGAATACACTTATCCTTATTACTGGGGCTTTCGTCGTGAGTATGTTCACGATGTGGCAGTATACCTTTATGAGTGCGCTCAGAACTATAACCCTTGGGCGGATTACAACAGTAAACTTCGTCAAATAGCAGATTTTCTTCGCCCAATAGCACAAGCACACCCTGAGTGGTTAGGGAAAAGTGAACTGACGGTAAATCCCAGCACTGGAAATCTTTTTTGGTATGACCATCTCTACAGTTTTGCTCAGCTTCTCATTGGAACTTTTAATTTACAGGGGGAAATAATACTGACTGCCACTTTAGCCAACCCGATAGTAATGGATGTGATGAGGGGAATATCTATGACAGTGATAGGCAAGGAGCCTCTCGCTAAGTATATAGGTGTTGGTCATACTATCATGACCGAGAACTACCTCTGGTATGAACCTCAGTTCAGTGCCGAGATGCCACCACCTGCATTTAGAGGGGGTGGAATTATAGCTGGTCAGCTTATTCGTGATGAGCTTGGCAGGGTTACTGGTGTTGAGTTTAGTCCTTGTGTTATTACCGCTAGTGGGAGGTTTGCTGCGGGTTACTACTACCCAGGTATCTATGATGGCAGAATCTCAGTGCGCTGGTATCCATCAGGCTATGGGCGTGAATATGCTACTTACTGCGATTTTAGGATTAAGAACCTGACTAAAGTGACTGGGAAGGGGACAGTGGTATGAAATAGTGAAGCAGCTTGGTTTGTTTCTCCTGCATATACTAGGCGACTGGGAAAGTGAGTTTAAGTGGTATATCAAAATAGTCAACAAGCTGGGTTTTAAGAAGGAAACCAGAAGAATTTAACCTGTTCAGGGTTAATATCACCAATATAGATGGGCTGGCAAGCAAGCTAAGGGCAGGGCGCTACTGGCCTTCTACTTTGGTGAGAGGGCAACTAAGAAACCGGAGGAGAAATAATGGAGCTAAAACCAATGCCTGATGCTTTGGGCAAAGGAAAGGGTGAGTGA
The DNA here is from genome assembly GCA_964648675.1 of uncultured Dehalococcoidales bacterium. Taxonomy (GTDB): domain Bacteria; phylum Chloroflexota; class Dehalococcoidia; order E44-bin15; family E44-bin15; genus DAOUVR01. The sequence goes on along the minus strand of CAZYLE010000049.1, from coordinate 1,147 downwards.
GATGAACCCATCTCAAAGAATAAAGCGAGCTAAAGAGTTAGCCAACCGCCAAGGCATCCCTGAGGGTAACCCGGACCTTCTCTACCTGCTGTGGGACGAGATAAGGTCGGCCAACTTCCGGCTGGCGGTGCTCATTGGCACTAACGGGGTTTTGGTGGCGCTGCTGTTAACAGCCATACTGAAAGGTTAAAGGACATGCCTAAGACGTATCTTCAACCGGCCGACATTGAGGCGATGGAACGCCACGCCCTGACCCGCAACAGGAGAACAGGTGAGATGATTCCCTGCCTGCGCGACCGTCTGCTTATCCGGGTGATATTCTGGCCGGGCATCAGGGTCTCCGAAGCCCTGGGTATCAGCATTGAGGACGTGGACTTTGACCAGGGGACTATCACGATAAAGCACCTGAAGGCGCGGGTTCGAATCCTCTGCCCTCACTGCGAGACGAGGCTCACCAGGACTGCCAAGTTCTGCCCCGGCTGCGGGCGTCAGGTAGATAGCCCGGTCAAAAAAGAGCAGGAAGCGCGGCGAATGAGGACCATCCCTCTCGACAGCCGGACACTGGAGATGCTGAAGGACTTCATTCGCCGGGATGGCACTGAGGGGCTAATCTTCAAGCTTAGCCGCAACCAAGCGTGGAAGATAATCAGGGATTGCGCCGAGCGAGCGGGGCTGGGGAAACTGGTAAATGCCGAGACGGGGCGGCTCCACTGGGTGAGCCCTCACCAGCTCCGCAACGCCTTCGCCATCATGGCAGTTAAGACAGAAGGCTCCATGGATGCTATTCGCAGTTTGCAGGAGCAGCTGGGACACGCCAACATCGGTACTACCATGAAATACCGGAAGCTCGCCGGAGAAGAGCTGAAGGAGTGGTACGACAAGCTCCTTAAGAGGTAACTATGGCAGAGGCATTAAGACCTTTAATGGGTGGATTTTTTCGCCCTTTCGGATGTGGCTGGTTTATCCGGGAGTTCCTCCTGGGAAATGGTCCCGAGGGCACGCCCAAAATAGACCCGGACAAAGGCGCTGTCACCGCGGACGTCTTCTACCACTATAAGGTAGCCATTCACCGGGCATACGCTGAAGACGCCACCGCCTGGGAACAGGAGCAGCGCATCAAGCGGCTCGGTCCAGAGGGCGCTTACAC
>CAZYLE010000048.1:0-10189 GCA_964648675.1 uncultured Dehalococcoidales bacterium | reverse complement strand
ATATTACATTGTATATGAATCTGAGGGCAAGTTCAAGTTGATGTGCACGTCGGTTCAGTTCAAACTGGGTTGATAGTAAATAGTGCTACATGATAAAATATACTATAGGGAATTGCGAGCACATGATGTTAGCGCTTTTTATAATTGTGTGGCATATTCAGCTAGAGGGCGATCAAGTATAGATGACATTTAACATCTATCGTTGTCCGTTTTCCCTCAATGTTTGCTCCAGCATTATCAATTCTGGATCAACTCTAAAAGCCTTCGACGCGGGGTATTTTTTTGTTTTCGGCAAATAGCCAAGCAGTGGCCGATGTAAATGACTGAATGAGAAAGCTAAGGTTCGCTGACTAACGGGAAAGGGGGTAAAGATGACCAAACCAAAGGTTGCTTTTTACTGGTGTGCTTCATGCGGTGGATGCGAGGAGGCGGTTGTTGACCTCAATGAGGATCTGTTGAAAGTAGCTGAGGCTGTTGACATTGTCCTGTGGCCTGTTGCCTTGGATTTCAAGAAAAAGGATGTCGAAGCTTTGGGTGATGGTGAGATAGCGGTGAGCTTTATTAATGGGGCAGTAAGGTTGGGAGAGCAGGAGGAGATGGTTAAACTATTGAGGGAAAAATCTGGCCTGGTAGTTGCTTTCGGTTCCTGCGCTCATCTGGGGGGAATACCAGGGCTGGGAAACTTCTGGACAAGAGACACCATCTTCCAAAGGGTCTATAAGGAAGTCCCGACAGTGGAAAACCCGGAGGAGATCACCCCGCAATTGAAGACGGCAGTCGAATTTGGCGAACTTAACCTGCCCGAGTTTTATGATACGGTGAAGACTCTGAGTCAGACTATCCCTGTGGACTACTATCTTCCCGGGTGTCCACCGCCGCCTGATTTGATATTGAACGCTGTGAATGCCATTCTTAAGGGAGAACTTCCGGAGAAAGGAGCGGTGCTTGCGCCTAACATAGCATTGTGTGATACATGTCCCAGACTGGAGTCAAAGCCAGAGAAGCTGTCAATAAAACAAATGAAAAGACCGTGGCAAATCAGGATCGACCCAGAGCTATGCTTTCTTGCGCAGGGACTATTTTGCTACGGCCCTGCTACTCGTTCTGGATGTGGGGAAACATGCATCAGGGCCAATATGCCATGTAGAGGGTGCTTTGGTCCTATGGATGGGATTGTAGACCAGGGGGCAAGGGCTCTCTCCATGATCGCATCTATTTTGGGGGTTGAGGATGAGGACAGGATGACGATGGAAGAGGCCCAAACGCTAATAGATAGCATCGCTGATCCGGCGGGGACATTTTACCGGTTCAGTCTGCCAGCTTCCCTTCTTGTAAGAAGGAGAATGAAAGGTGTAGGGGGATAGAATGAGAAAGATAACGATAGACCCGATAACAAGGCTTGAAGGCCATGGGAAAATTGAGATATTTCTCAATGACAAAGGTGATGTTGATATGGCCTATCTCCAGATCCCCGAGCTACGGGGATTTGAGAAGTTCTGCGAGGGGAGGCCGGCAGAGGAGCTGCCCAGAATAACCACGATGATATGTGGCGTGTGTCCTACCGCCCATCATATGGCAGCGACTAAGACCCTCGACGACCTTTTCAAAGTTGAGCCGACCTCGGTAGCGAAGAAGATAAGAGAGATTATGTATTGTGCCTTCCAGGCGGAGGACCATATACTGCATTTCTTCTTCCTTGGCGGCCCCGACTTCGTTGTCGGTCCACAGGCTCCTGCCGCAGAAAGAAACATACTGGGAGTTATTGCCAAGGCTGGGATGGAGACTGGTGGAAAAGTCATAGAGGTGAGGAAGAGGTTGAGAGGGGTTCTGCGGATAATCGGGGGAAAGCCTATTCAGCCTAGCTGTGGTTTGCCTGGAGGGGTGTCGAAAGGCATCAGCGAAGAGGAGCGCAAGACAATCATAGAGACGGGGGAATATGCGGTAGACTTCTGCCAATTCGCCCTTGGTCTTTTCGATGATATTGTGCTCAAGAACAAAGAATATGTTGACCTTATCACCGGTGATGTGTATAAGCACAGGACATACTATATGGGGCTGGTTGATGACAATAACAAGGTAAACTTCTACGATGGCCTTATTCGAGTTGTTGACCCCAATGGGAAGGAGTTTGCCAAGTTCAAGGTACAGGACTACGTGGATCATATCAGGGAGCATGTCGAGCCATGGACCTACGGGAAGTTTTGCTATCTTAAGAACGTTGGCTGGAAGGGCTTTGTCGATGGAGAAGACAGCGGTGTCTATCGAGTGGCACCACTGGCCCGGCTTAATGTGTCCGATGGGATGGCAACTCCGCTGGCTCAAGCGGCATATGACAAGATGTATGCCACGCTGGGGGGAAAGCCGGTTCATGGAACTCTGGCTTACCACTGGGCACGACTGGTTGAGGCGCTTTACGCATCGGAACGGCTGTTGGAACTGGCTCAACAACCCGAGATTACCTCACCGGACATAGTGAATCTGCCTACTAAGACTCCGAAGGAAGGGATGGGGGTGGTAGAGGCTCCACGAGGTACCCTTATCCATCATTACCAAACTGATGGTGAGGGAATAATTACCGCAGCCAACATAATTGTTGCCACGCAGAACAACTCGGCTGCTATCAACATGTCCGTTGAAAAAGCAGCCAAGTCGCTCATACACAATGGCGATGTTCCTGACGGGATTCTCAACATGATTGAGATGGCATTCAGGGCTTATGACCCATGTCATGCCTGTGCCACCCATTCCCTCCCCGGTAGGATGCCACTTGAGGTGAATGTGTATGATTACAACGGAGATTTGATAAGGAGGTTGACAAGAGGTGAATAAGGAGCAGCAAGCTGCCCAGGTTGAGGAAGTAGTTCGTAAGGATAGTGGAAAGGTATATTTGCCTCCCTGTCAGATAGCTTGCCCTATTGGGGAAGATATTCAGCGCACCAATGTAATGATTTCGCACCTTCCTCTAGAACCAGAGGCAGCATACCAGAAGATAATTGATATCGGCGATGAAATCTACGAGAAGAACCCCCTTTTCACGGTGTGTGGTTACATCTGCGGTCTTTGCGAAAAGGAATGCAATTACAAAGACAAGACCGGGTCGGTGAGGAGGACGATGCTCAAGCGGTTCATCAACGATAAGTATCTTCCTTATCTGGAGACCAAATCTCCGATGGCCATTCCTACCAAAGAGAAGATCGCTGTAATTGGGGGTGGCCCTGGTGGTTTAATGTGTGCCTACGAGTTGAGTAAGAAGGGCTACCAAGTGACGATCCTGGAAAGAAGCTCACAACTAGGGGGTGCTCTGAGATGGATCCCCAAGTATCGCCTTCCAAGGGATATATTGGATACTACTTTGAATAACTTGATAAGGATCGCTCATATAGAAGTTAACTTCGAGGTGAAAATGGGTGAGGACGGCAAAACGTTGGATGAACTCGAGAGGGAAGGCTACCGAGCGGTGTTCATTGCCACTGGCACCCCTTCCCCGAGACAGCTTACCATGGAACGGGAGTTGGTAGCGGATGTGCGCCTGTTGGGCGTCATGTTCGGGTTGAATTTGCTCTACAATGTAAATGAGACAACAGAGGTTGCCCCCGACCTGTTCAAAGGCAAGAAGGTGATCGTAATAGGGGGTGGCAACGTCGCCTTCGATGTGGCCAGAACCGCGCGCCGCCTTGGTGGGGACGTTTCTCTTGTCTGTCTTGAGGGTGAGGATAAGTCCTCCAAAGATGGTATTCCTGCCGATGAGGAAGAGATAGTCGGCGCAACGGAAGAGGGAATCAAGATAATATATTCACGTGGTATTGAAGAGATAATCGGAGAAGACGGAAGGTTTAAGAAGATAAAATGCCCACGATGCACATCGGTCTTCGACGAAAGTGGGTTTAATCCCCAGTTTGATCGCGATGATGTGATATATCTTGAGGGCGATGTGCTGCTGATTACCATTGGGCAGGGTCCAGAGAGGACTTTATTCCAGCGAGGGGGTCTGCTGGATGAACGAGGCCGGCTCGATGTTGACCCGCTTACCCTGATGAGCAATCGCCGAGAAGGCATCTTTATCGGGGGCGATGTCAAGCGGATAGGATTTGCCGCCGAGGCGATGAGGGATGGGATAATCGCAGCAGAGTCTATAGACCGCTATATAAAGGGTGAAGACCTGAAGGCAGGAAGGGAGAAGGAGTTTGAAAGTGCGGCTATTCCGCAGTTGCTGGATTACAAGCTTCAGCCAAAACTGATATGGGCACCAGCGCAAGAAAGGATGAATTTTGAGCCTTTTGAAAAGGGGTTCACCCTGGAGGAAGCGGTAGAAGAGGCTAAAAGGTGCCTCTATTGTGGTCCTTGTCTGAGCTGTAAAGCATGCGTGCTACTGGAACTTCAACCTGAGATACCGGCAATAGAGGTTAATGACGACTTGTGTAGCGGGTGTGGAATTTGCGTTGCCGTATGTCGGTATGATGCTACCAAATTGGAGAAGCGTGGTGAGGATTTAATAGCGGTTATAGACGACGATAAGTGCAAGAGATGTGGTCTATGTGTGGTAGCCTGCCCATCCCAAGCAAGGAGCATAAAGGACGGATTGGTGGAGACTGTAGAGAGTGCCATTGCGGCGGTATGAATATGAAGACACTTATTTTGGGGCTTGGAAATCCAATCGTCACCGATGACGGCGTAGGCATAGAAATCGCCCAGAGGATCGGGGAGGATAATCCCGGTTTAGAGGTGATTGAGACGAGTGAAGCTGGGCTGGCGCTCCTAGATTACATAGTGGGCTGTGATAAGCTCGTTATCATTGACTCCATTAAAACCGAAAAGGGGAAACCGGGAGACCTGCATAAGCTTGAGCGGGGTGATTTTAGTGGCACTATGGATTTATCCTGCTCTCATGGTGTCGATCTTGCCTCCGTCTTTAAAGTGGGGGAAGGACTGAGATACAAAATGCCCCAGTCCGTCAGTATATATGCGATAGAGGTAAAGGATAATTCAACCTTTGGCGAAGGGTGCACAAAAGAAATAAGAGATAGGATACCCTTCATTGCGAGACAAATAGTAAGAGAGGAGAAGCTATGAAGGAGTCTGGGCGAAGGTTGTTTGGAAGGGGCAAAGCAGGTGGTTTCGAGCCTAAAGTCGTCGTTTTTTACTGCAACTGGTGTTCACATGCCGGGGCAGACCTAGTGGGCACTTCAAGCTCAGGAGCCAAGACCAAGATGATCCAAACTATGTGCTCAGGGAAGGTAGACCCCTCCTTTATTCTCAAAGCCTTTAGTTTGGGAGTAGATGGGGTGATGCTTGCCGTATGTGGGAATGGGGATTGCCACTATCTGGCTGGCAATTATCAGGCGATGCGAAGGATAAGGCTGCTCCAGAATATGCTCCAGCAGCTTGGAATAGAGCCGGAGAGGTTAGGATTAGAGTGGGTTTCGACAGGTAACGGGGCAAAACTACAGAGCGCAGTGAATGAGTTTGCCGATAGAATCGCTGCACTAGGCCCCGTTCGGTAGTGTAACAGATGTAGCAAAATAGGGAGCCGAGTTCACTAAAGGCTCGGCGTTATTCGAAGTAGACCCCTGCCATCTGAAGTCATTACACTGGGTGGCAGGGGTTTATTATGCACTTATATAATAGGCTACGGCATCGTGGTTCTGGAGATCATGGATTGGTCCGATGCGAATCGCCTACTACTATGGACTATTCAACGACTATTATCGACTTGAACTCATAGGTCGGTGTTTGGAACTTGTGGCCTTCCTCGTCCCTGAAAACCAGATCATAGGTGAGTGTATACTCACCAGTCGTTTGATCATTACCAGTTATAGCGTCCACTGTTACTGTTTCACTCCCGTTAGCAGTAAGAAGAAGGATTTTAGTGGACGAACGGTTCGTTGGCTCATCCCAGGTCTCACTATAATCGTCAATCTTTACAACTGAGTAGCAGAAGACGAACCCGTCATCGTAGGTGGAGGAGGTGTGGTTCTCGAGGGAGAAGGCGAACCAGGCGCGTTCACCCTGGTGGAAGGTGTCTGGTGATACTGTGACGTCTGGTGGTGGCGGCGTCGGTGTTGGTGTGGGGGTAGGGGTAGGTGTGGATGTAGGAGCGGGTGTAGATGTTGTTGTAGGCGTAGCCGTTGACAGCGGTGTGGGAGTAGGCGTAGGTGTGCTTTCGCACTCAAACCCGCCGATAACGACAACCGCCACAAGTGACCTTCCAGCAGATGACGCACTTGTTATATAATAGGCGTTATTGCAATTTAGACTTGGAGTCATAATAGATAAGTTGAAACAAACAATTCTCGTAGAAGTTGGTTTCGATGTCTGATCCTTCATTGCCTGTTGCCTTTGTAGCTGGGGTGCTATCATTTCTCTCTCCTTGCGTGCTGCCACTGGTGCCGATATATCTGGCCAATCTGGGTGGCGCTGTCTCGTTATCGGTGGAAGCCAAGCGCTGGACTATTTTTCTCCACGCTATTAGCTTCGTGGCTGGGTTCTCTATAGTATTTATTGGTGTAGGGGCATCTTTAGGACTGATAGGAGTGGTCCTTCCTACCAATGTCTTACGTATAACAGGGGGCGTTATACTAATCTTATTCGGGTTATTCCTCCTGGCTGCAATAAAGATACCTCAGCTCAACTACTACGAGTTTCGCCTTCGCCGATCATTTGGGGGGAGCACCGGATATCTGCGTTCTGCCCTGATGGGTGCGGTTTTTTCGGTTGCCTTGGGGCCTTGCACAGGTCCGATAATCGGTGGAATATTACTCCTGGCGTGGAATGCGCAAACGGCGTGGAAGGGGGCCTACCTGCTAGCCGCCTATTCTTTGGGGCTAGGGATTCCCTTTATCGCTGTCGGGTTGGCGCTGGGGGCGGCTCTCCCGATTCTCAAATGGCTCAGGCGCTGGTCCAATATAATCTCCATTATCAGCGGGATATTGCTTATAGGAGTCGGAATAGTGATGCTGGCCGACCCCTTTTCTATGTATCTTGATTTCTAGATGGGAAAGATTACTATGACTCGAATAAAGCTAGAGCGATGGGCATTTCTTGGCATATTCTTCATCCTCGCAATGTTGACCCTATGGTGCACTGGGTGCGGCAATGAACCGTCGGTGGCGCCATCGGTGACACCAAGTCAATTGTCGGTGACGCCAGATGAATTGTCGGTGGCGCCAAACGTGGGCGCTATGGCTCCCGATTTTACGCTTCCCACTATTGACGGACAGACGGTGACGCTAGACGAGCTAAAAGGTCAGCCCGTTTTACTCTCTTTCGGGCAAACGACGTGTGTTGCGTGCAAATATCAATTGCCGTATCTTCAAGCTGCTTTTGAGGAAAGTGGGCAAGAGGTGAAGTTCATTGCGATTTACATCGGGGAAAGCAGCGATAAGGTGCGGCAATATGCTGAGAATGAAGGTGTGGGCTACACGGTTGCTTTGGACGGCGATGCGACAGCGGCCAGGGCTTACAATATCAGATACATACCTGACAATTTCTTTATAGATGACCAAGGGGTCATCAAGTACATAAGGGTTGGAGCTTTTGTCGACACCGATGAATTGCTGGCTATGTTGGATGACCTGTAAGTCAAGCCTATAGGCAAACGTATAACAGATACTTCATCGATCTGCAGCTTAATATCACAGAGCGGCGCCTTGTATTGCTGGCACAATCTCCCTTTCTAACTTTGTATATATTTAACGAACTAACCATGGTGAGTCTCGATCTGCGTGGAGTGGCTATAGTTGCACCATTCCCCCACTTAGAATAGCTGTTCTGATGCAAAGCACCTTTTTTTGAGAGACCCCCTCATTGTCATGTGACCTCCTGTCATACGGTTGCAGACTGTTGGACGTTTGGGGGGAAGTCAGTGGGACCACATGTTGCAGCATTGGATCGAGACTACGCTCTTGACTGCAGGGCGACATCAGCGTAAGGTATGGAGCTACAGAGGCTGCGGTCATGTCTGGGCATACTGCTTGGATACTGAGGAGGAGCCATTATGGTGGACTCGGAGATAGTCGCAGGATTAAAGACATGCGAGTTGTTTGCCGCACTGAGCGAACAGGAAGTAGAGGGGCTAATTATCTCACTGGCTGGCTCGTGTCAGGTAGCAGACTACGAAGCAGGTGATACCATATTCGTTCAAGGTGAGCTTAGTAGGGTTTTGTACGTAATCGTGGACGGTCAGGTATTGATCCGGAGGACCTTTCCCCTGGGAGACCGGACGGGGACAAAGATGATTGCCCTTCTGGGGAAGGGGAGGGCAATGGGCTGGACAGCGTTGCTCTATGAAAATCACTATGCGACTGCTTCAGCGGTGTGCCAAAAGCCAGCCCGGGTCATACTGGTAGATGGCGCTACCCTTCGTTCAGCGTTGCAAAAGGATAAGAGCGTAGGCTTCAGGGTTATGCAACGCTTTGCCTCTATGTTGGGCGACAGGCTGCTGGCGGCATATAGTGTCATGGAAACACATCTGTAGCTTAGTCCTAACCCTATTTCATTCCATTAGCGACACGCTTTCCGAGCTGGGTGCATTCCGCTAGCTCAGCGTCGTCAGTCACCCCTTTGAAAGTAAGGTCGGGCTCGACTATTTCCATGCAAGTTTGCTCCATTTCGGCTCGTATAGCGTTTATTGCTCCACCAGCCCATCCATACGAGCCAAAAGCTGCGCCTTATTTGCCTGCTTGCCTGCGCTCCAGTCGGTGTAAGCCATGCCCCGAAGGGTTTTGCGTATCAAGAGTGTCTAACGCGCTTGGACTGAGATATAAGTCACATACAGCCCCTGAGGTGCAGCATAGAATAGTTTGCGTTTTGGAGAAAAGGGGGTGTGACTGAAATGAAGTGGTGGTTACGTTCGTGCCCGCGCTGTGGAGGAGACCTCTACGAAGACGTCTATAGTAAGGGCGAAGACTTCGTGTGTCTGCAATGCGGCCTTACCTTGGGTCGCGCCGCCATATTCGGGCACCCGCTTGGTTCAGTAGATGCCAATGACAGGACCCAGGCGCAGTGGCGATTGGGGAGACCAGGAACACTCACCAAAGATTGACAGCCTCATTTGACCCGGGCCCAGATTGATGCGTTGCGGATATGGACAACGTCCCAATCGTATCCAGAGGGTTGCAGGATGCATGGGCCACTTTTCCTGCCTGCATGCCAGCACCACGACGTTGATGATATCTTTTATTGATGGTAAACTTGGAAGGCTACTTACGATACGTGAGGCGTAGGTTGGCATAAGACGTTGCTGGCTGCATTTGAGCTTGGAAAGGAGCGGGAACATCGGCGAGCCGCAATTCTCGCAGGAGGAGATCGCCCGATATTGGGACGAAAATGCCGATTCGTGGACTGAGCAGGTCCGCAAGGGATGGGATGTGTACCGTGACTACTACAACAATCCCGAGTTTCTTCGTTTTGCGGGAGAGTTGGAGGGCAAGGCGGTGCTGGATGATGGCTGTGGTGAAGGCTACAACACCCGTATACTTGCCAGACTTGGGGCGAGGGTGATCGGGGTAGACATCTCACCGAAGATGATAAAACATGCGCGTCAGGAAGAACAGCGGAGTCCCCTGGGCATCCGGTACGAACTAGCGTCCTTCTCTGACCTTTCCATGTTCGATGATGATTCCTTCGACGTGGTGGTTTCGTTCATGGCTCTCATGGATTGCCCAGACTACGAAGGCGCTGTCAGAGAGATTCTAAGAGTGCTTCGGCATGGTGGCGAGTTGGTCTTCAGCGTGACCCACCCATGTTTTATGACCAGAGGCTTCGGATGGGTAGAGGATGAGCAAGGCAGCGTCAAACTGACGGTGTCTGATTACTTCAATAGCGAGCCATGGGTAGAAAACTGGGGTTTCTCAGATATCCCTGATCCAGAGCAAGCTACGCAGTTCGCTGTTCCTGCATTTCCCAAGACGTTCTCGGAGTATCTTAACGTTCTGGTCCAGACAGGATTCATTTTGAGGGCGATTGAGGAACCGCGCGCGCCAGACGAGGCGTGTAGGCGTTATCCTAATATGCAGGGTTGGCGGGATCACGCAGCTTTATTCCTCTATATACGTGCTACGAAGCCGTAATTAGCATTCGTTGCGCAGTATTTTATATGCGCTAACCTGGACTCTTCCTCATAGAAACAGCTATTAGGGCATGGTATAATGTCTTAAGCGCAGCCAAGTGGACTTGCCAATCCAGGATTGGT